>NZ_JALBHA010000048.1:0-23785 GCF_023006445.1 Bradyrhizobium sp. SHOUNA76 | reverse complement strand
TAATCCTCGACGGCCCTGCGATGCCGCTCTCGGCCGCCGGCCGCAAGCTGCTCGACGACACCGACGCGCTGGTGGCGGTGCTGCCGACCAGCCTCGACATCAACGACAGCCTGGAAGAGATCCTGACCGCGCTCGGCCGGGCCGAGCGCAAGCTCGTCGGCGTCGTGCTCGACGAGCTCACCCCTGCAATTGAAACGCGCCAGCGAGGCAGACAATATGCTTGAGCGCCGCGTCAACCTCGACGGACGGGCAGCGACTGCCGACGTGCCGCGAATTACCGTCGGCGGGCTTCGCATGGCCGCGCTCGACCTGGAAGCCACCGCCGATTTCATGATCGAGGCGACCGATCCCAATCACCGCATCGGCCGTCCGTTGTTCCTGACCTCGGCCAATGGCGAGGTCCTGGCGCGCTGCTCGACCGAGCCGCAGACCGAGCGCCTGTTCCGCGCTGCCGACCTGATCAACGCCGACGGCCAGCCGCTGGTGGCGGCCTCGAAGCTGCAATCCTGGTTTCCGCTGCCCGAGCGCGTCGCGACCACGGATTTGTTCCACATCGTCGCGCGCAAGGCGGAAGCGGTCGGCCGCACCTTCTACATGTTCGGCGCCAGCGAGGCCGAGAATATCGTGGCGGTCGAGAACGTCCAGAAGATGTATCCGAATCTCAAGATCGTCGGGCACAGCCACGGCTATCTGCGAGGCGACGCGCTACGTGCGAAGATCGAGGAGATCAACGCGCTTGCGCCTGATTATCTGTGGGTCGCGCTTGGCGTGCCCAACGAGCAGGCATTCGTGAAGGAATTCACGCCGCATCTCACCAATGTAGGCGTTATCAAGACATCCGGCGGCCTGTTCAATTTTTTGTCCGGCAGCCGCGCACGCGCACCGCAATGGATGCAGAAGATGGGACTCGAATGGGTCTGGCGCACCTGGCTCGAGCCACGCCGCCTGTTCTGGCGCTATTTGACCACCAACCCCCGCGCGCTCTATCTTCTCTTCGGCCGCAACCGACCCCTCCGCTAAGAGAAGAGCAGAAGACGACATGACCGACCGACCGACCGTCCTCGTCACAGGGGGCGCTGGCTACATTGGCTCGCATGCCTGCCGCGCATTGACCGCTGCCGGCTATCAGCCCATCGTTTATGACAATCTCTCGACAGGCCATCGCAGCTTCGTGACCGGCCCCCTGGTGACCGGCGATCTGCTCGACGGCACGACGCTGGCCCGCGCCTTCGCCGACCACAAGATCACGGCGGTGATGCATTTCGCGGCGGCGAGTCTCGTCGGCGAATCCATGACCGATCCGCAGAAATATTACGTCAACAATGTGCAGGGAACGCTGTCGCTATTGCAGGCGATGCGCAACGCCGGCTGCCATCGCATCGTGTTCTCCTCGACCGGCGCCGTCTACGGCAATGCCGACTCCAAGGAACTGCCGGAAGACTTTCCCTGCGTGCCGATCAATCCCTACGGCGCATCGAAATGGATGATCGAGCGGATGCTTGCTGATTACCGCTCGGCCTACGGCTTCGGCGCGTTCTGCCTGCGTTATTTCAACGCCAGCGGCGCCGATCCCTCAGGCGGCATCGGTGAGTTGCGCGACAACGAAACCCACCTCATTCCCCGCGCCATGATGGCACTGCAGGGCCATGTCGACTTCGCGGTGTTCGGCGACGACTACGACACGCCCGATGGAACCGCGATCCGCGACTACATCCACGTCACCGACCTTGCAGCGGCGCATGTCGCGGCACTGAAGCTTCTCGAAGACGGGCATGCCGGCGGCAGCTTCAATCTCGGCACCGGTTCGGGCTTTTCCGTGCGCGAGATCCTCAACGCGATCAGGCAGGAGACCGGGCGTGAAGTGCCCCACACCGTCAAGCCGCGCCGCGCCGGCGATCCCACTTATCTCGTCGCCGACCCCTCCGCGGCACGGAAGGTGCTGAACTTCGTGCCGCGTCACTCCGACCTGCCTACGGTCATCCGCACCGCCTGGGCCTGGCACCAGAAGGCGCATCCGTTCAGGCCGCGTTAGGCAATCGGCGCACCCGCGCCTTGCCTGCCGTGCCTCGACACGGCTAGAATGCATATTCGTTGCCGCCGCCAGCATATTGCTGACCGCCGCATCCTTACGCACAGCCGACGACGATGTCGGCCTGCATGGCTGCGCTCATTGGCGCGAGCCGATTTTTCCGAACGACGACCACTATCAAATCCGCCAGTCGGCCCGTCCATCGGGCGTGGATTTAGGGAGTATCGACCGCATGCATCAGGCCGCACGCCTGGAGTTCGAGCGCGTGATGGAAGAATTCGCCCGCTGGCAGGTCGTGCCCGCGGACGAGCGCTCGCCCGCGCCTGCCTGGTGGTGGGGTCCTGCGATGGCGGTGTTCGACGACAATGAGCCGATGGGTTGCGCATGGTGCGCCGAGCTCGGCTTGAACGACGGGTCGAGCTTCGCCGAGGGCGCGCGCACGATTCTCGCGCTGTTCGTCGAGCAGACCTCGCTGACGGGACCTCAGGATTTTCCGAGCAAGATCGAGGGCGGAGAACAAGACGTCCGCGAGCTGCACCCGCAGCCGTCAGACGACAGCGCGTTTCAGCCGTGACGCCGCAGCTTCCGTGACTGCAGCATCCGGCTCCGGCTGGAGCGGCGGCGCGACAGGCAGAACCATGGGCCGCAGCAGCTCGGCCATCTGCCGCGCCGGCAAGGGCTTGGAGATGAGGAAGCCCTGCATCTCATCGCAGCCATGGCTGCGCAGGAACGCCTCCTGCTCGACGTTCTCGACGCCTTCGGCGACGACGGTCATGCCGAGCGCCTTGCCCATGCTGATGATCGCTTGCGCGATCGCCTGGTCTTCCGAATCCTGCGGCAGGTCCCGCACGAACGAGCGGTCGATCTTGATGGTGTCGATCGGGAAATGCTTCATCAGCGACATCGACGAATAGCCGGTACCGAAATCGTCGATGGCAAGACGAATGCCGCGGCTCTGGATGGCGTCGAGCACCTTGAGCGCGCGGCCGACATTGCGCATCATCATGCTCTCGGTGACCTCGAGCTGGAGCAGCACCGGCGACATGCCGCTGGCGGCCAGCGCCTCGTCGACGTCCTGCAACAGATGCTCGTCGGCGAACTGCCGCGGCGACAGGTTGACCGCCATCGATAGCGGCAACAGGCCGCGGCGCTGCCAGGCCATGGCCTGGGCGCAGGCCTCGTTGAGCACCCAGCGGCCGATCGGCACGATCAGCCCGGTTTCCTCCGCAAGCGGAATGAACTGCGCCGGCGAGACGCTGCCGAGGTCAGGATGCGTCCAGCGCAGCAACGCTTCCACGCCGGTGATCTGGCCGGTCTCCATCTCCACCTTGGGCTGGTAGTTCAATGAGAACTGCCCGCGCTCCAGCGCCCGGCGCAGCGCGCTCTCCAGCGAGAGCCGTTCGATCGATTGCGTCTTCACTTCCTTGGAGAAGAAGCGGCAGCCGTTCTTGCCGTCTTCCTTGGCAAGATACATCGCCATGTCGGCGTTCTTTGTCAGCGTCTGCGCATCAGAACCGTTGGCCGGATACATCGCGATGCCGATCGAAGCCGTGGTGTGGCACTCGTGCCCGGCCAGCTCCATGGGCTCGGCCAGTGCCGTCAGGAGCCCGGTCGCGATCCGCTGGACGTCATCGATCTCGCCGCATTGATCGAGGATTACCACGAACTCGTCGCCGCCGAGCCGTGCCACCACGTCGCTCGTCCGCAACGCGCCGCGCAAGCGGTTCGCCACTTCGAGCAAGAGCAGGTCGCCGGCCTCGTGCCCCAGCGAATCGTTGATGACCTTGAAACGGTCGAGGTCGATGAACAGCACCGCAAAACGGTGGTCGTGATGCTCGGCAACGTCGATCGCCTTGCGCAAAAGCCCGTTGAAGGTTTCGCGGTTCGGAAGGTCCGTCAGGCTGTCATGGGAGGCGAGGTACTCGATCCGCTCGTCCGCCTCGTTCTTCTCGTCCGCGCGATCGAAATTCTCCATCGCGAAGGCGACGTTGTCGGCGAGGCGCTTCAACAGCTCGACGAACTCAGTCGTGAAGGTATCCTTTTCGGTCGACATGTAGATCATGACGCCGACGGCGAGGTCGTGAACGATGAGCGGGATCGCCGCGCCCGAGCGCGCACCATCGCCCCGAACGACGGCGTGGAAGGCACTCACGCGCTGGTCGGTGAGATAGTCGTTGCTGATGCAGGGCCGCCGGGTCCGGAACGCCGTGCCGCTCATCCCGCGCCCTTCGGGCCGCTCGGGATCGATGGAGAGACGGACGTTGCGTGTCGTGTCGGCGGACGGACCGGCGGCGGCCACGATCTCGAGCTGGTCGGTGCCGGCCCTGGCCAGCGCGATCGTGGTCGAGGTGAACTTGGCGCCGTTCGACGCCGCAAGGCACACGAGGTCGAACAATTCGGCGCGCGACTTCGCCCGCATGATCGCCTCGTTGGTCGCGCTCAAGGCCGCGAACATGCGCGTCAGCCGCTCCTTCTGCGCCTCGGTGCGGGCCTTTTCCTCAGCGCGATCGAAATTGTCGAGCGCGAACGAGACGTTTTCCGCGAGACGGGCCAGCAGCTCGACCAGATCGGGCGTGAATGTGTCTTCCTCCGGAGCAAGGAACAGCAGGATGCCGATCGGCTCCTGGCCGGCGCGCAAAAGCGGGAAGCTTGCAGCGGCACGGGTCCCATCCTCGACTGCCTTGGAGTGCCAGTGTGCCGAGCGGGGATCGTGCATATAGTCGTTGATGACACTGGGCCGACGCGTCCGCACCGAGATTCCGATGATTCCCTGGCTCTCGGGGTGATCCGGGGAAATCGCACAGCTGCGTCCGACCATTCGCTCCTGGAGACGCCCCTTCACGGCGACGACCCGGACCAGATCACATGTCTCGTCGATGATTCCAATCGTCGCCGAGGCGAACATACCGCCGAGCACGGCCGCCTGACATGCGACGTCGAACAGCTCCTCGCGAGTCTCGGCGCGCATGATGGCTTCGTTGGTGGCGCTCAACGCCGCAAACATGCCGCTCAGCCGGTCTCGCTGCTTGTCGGCCTTCGCCTTCTCCTCGGCGCGGTCGAGATTTGCGACCGCAAATGACACGTTGCGCGCAAGACGTTCCAGCAGTTCGACCAACTCGGGCGTGAACGTGCCGATCTCGAGGGAATTGAACAGGAACACGCCTTCGGTGCGGTCGCCGTTGAGCAACGGCAAGGCAGCGGAGGACTTGATGCCGGTGCGGCGCGCGCTGTCGTACCACGGCTTGAGGCGGTCATCGGACAGCAGGTCGTTGGTCAGGCAGGGCTTTCTGGTGCGGAAACACGTGCCGGTCAGGCCTCGCCCTTCCGGCACTGTGTCCGTCGTTGCAAATTTGAGCTTGCGCACTTCGTCGGAGTTCGGTCCTGCGGAAGCGACGACGCGCAGCATTTCGGAGGCAGGCTCGGCGAGCGCGATCGTCGCAGAGCCGAACTTGCCGCCCCGGAACGAAGCTTCGCATACGAGATCGAACAGCTCGGCACGCGACGTCGCCCGGATGATCGCCTCGTTGGTAGCGCTGAGCGCCGCATACATGCGCGCCAGCCGTTCCTCTTCCGCGGCGATTATGGCCTTTTCGGACTCCCGGTCGAAATTCTCGATTGCGAACGAGACGTTCTCCGCCATGCGCATCAGGAGCGCGACGACTTCCTCGTCCTTGGCCCAGGACTTGCTGATGAAGAACAGAATAATGCCGACGCTCTTGCCATATTTGATCAGCGGAGCCGCGACGAGGGCTGCGACGCCCGTATTGATATTGGCCTGCTCCCACGGCGTTCCCTTGGTGTGGCTGACGAGGTCGTCCTCGACAAGGGGCTTTTGGCTGCGAAAGACCGTACCGGAGATTCCACGGCCATAGGGATTGGCGGCATCGACGGAATATTGGGTCTGGGCAACGAGCTCCAGATTCTGGCCCGTGCCGGCGACGGGTTTCAGCCAGTGGGATTCCTGCTCCTTCAGCAGGACGACCGTCGCGAGCGACTTGCCGCCATGGACGGACGCGTCGCATACGAGCTGGTACAGCTCCTGCTCGGTCTTGGCACTCAGGATGGCTTCGTTGGTGGCGCTGAGGGCGCCGAACATGCGGTTGAGCCGCCGCGCCGTCCGTTCGCTGGCCTGCTGCGCGGTCTCGCGCGCGAAATTGTCCAGCGCATAGGAAATGTTGGCCGACATGCGCTCGAACAGCGAGACCATCGGGTCGTTGAACGAATTGGCCTCGCGACGGGTCACCAACAACACGCCGACGCTCTTGCCGTTGCAGAGCAGCGGCAGCGCCGCAGCCGCGCCGATGGCTGCCGAAGCCGCGCCCGCGCGCCATGCCAGCGAGCGCGGGTCGTTCAGATAATCGTTGCTGACGCACAGCTTCTGATTGCGAAACGCCTCGCCACCGACGCCCGAGCCTTCGGGTGTACCGGCTTCCGTCGTGATCACGATGGAGCGCAGCCGCGGAATGTCGTCGCCGCAACCGGCCGCAAAGCACAGCCGCCGGCCATCCGGTCCCACCAGGAACACGGCGACCGCCAAAAAGTCCCCGCTCGAAAACCCGGCGTCGCAGACCTTCTGGTACAGCTCGTCCGGCGATTTCGCGTAGAGGATGGCTTCGTTGATGGCGCTCAACGCCGCAAAGGTGCGCGCGAGTGTCGTCGGCACGATCTCAGCTCCCGGGCATTTCTGCCTATTTCTCCCGGCTGCCTTTATGAAGCGCGATCGCCTAAGTGGTCGTTATTGCGCGCCGCAAACCGTCGATCAAAGTGAACGAGCTGCGAACGAGGGGCGCCAAACTGTCGAAAATACCGCCGCACGGGACGAATCCTCGACCAAAGGCGCGCTCTCTTTACGAATTTGCAGCCCTGTATTGGTTTACGGGAGATTGATATCGCGGCGGCGCTTTGAGACGATGGCAGCCAACAAGCAGCCCGTTAAGGGCACCAGGCCAAGGAAACGCCATGCCGGTTGTCAGAGCCGATCGCCTCACGCGCATCAGCGCCGCTCTGCTCCGTGCCGCCGGAGCTTCCGAGGAAGAGGCCGACGCGGTCGCGGCCGGCTGCGTCAACGCCAATCTCGCCGGTCATGACTCGCACGGCGTGATCGCTGTTCCCACCTATATCGACCGGATCAAGGCCGGGCACATCGTCCCCGGCGCCCAATGGACCATCGTCCAGGAGTCGCCGACCACGACCGTGATCGACGGCCATTGGGGATTTGGCTTCCACGTCAACGCCAGGGCGATGGCGCTGACGATCGAGAAGGCGAAGACGGCCAACGTCGCCGCCTGCACGGTGTTCCGGCAGAGCCATGTCGGTCGCCTCGCCGCCTATCCGCTGATGGCGATGCGCGAAGGCATGATCGGGATCGCGACGGCGGATTCCGGCCGCTCGCCGAAGCATGTGGCGCCGTTCGGCGGCAAGGAGGCCCGGCTCGGCACCAACCCGATCTCGATCGCGGTGCCGTCCGATCTCGATGCGCCGTTCTATCTCGATATGGCGACCTCGGCGGTCGCAGCCGGCAAGATCCAGCTTGCGGTCGCGCGCGGTGAGGAGATCCCGGCGGGCTGGATCATCGATGCCGAGGGACGTCACACCACTGATCCGACCCAATATCGCAAGGGCGGCGCGCTGCTGCCGCTCGGCGGCACCGAGGGTTACAAGGGCAGCGGTCTTGCCGCCATGGTCGAGGTGCTGTGCGGCCTGCTCACCGGCCTCGGCTTCGGCGTCGAGCCCACGGGGCGACACAACGACGGATGCTTCATGGCCGTGTTCAACGTCGCCGCATTCCGCCCGCTGAAGGAGTTCAAGCGCGAGGTCGCCGAATTCGCGCGTTATCTGAAATCGACGCCGCCGTCCGAGGGCAGTAACGGCGTGTTCTATCCCGGCGAGATCGAAGGCCTGCGCGAACAGCAGCGCCTGCGCGACGGCATCGAGGTCGAGGATGCGACCTGGGAAAAGCTGCGTGTGCTGGCGCGGGAGTACCGGCTCGAAACAGTGCTCGATCTGGCCTGACGGAATTTGGAGAACAGCATGACGCGACAGATGATCCTGGTCGGCTTCCTCCAGGCGCAGAACTGCACCAATTTGCCGAGCTCCTGGCGCCATCCGGACTCGCGCGACGATTCGATGTCAGCGGACTATTATCAGGAGATCGCCAAGATCCTCGAAGCCGGCAAATTCCACATGGCCTTCTTCGACGATCGCCTGGCAATGCCAGACCGCTACGGCAACGATCACGCCCACACCGTCGAATACGGCATCCGCTGCGTGAAGATGGATCCGCTGATCGTGCTGACCACGATGGGCATGGTCACCGAGAAGCTCGGCCTTGGCGCGACCTGCTCGACCACCTATTACGAACCGTTCGACGTCGCGCGCCGCTTCGCAACGCTCGACCTGATGTCGGGGGGACGCGCGGGCTGGAACGTCGTCACCTCGCTCAATGACGGTGAAGCTCTCAACATGGGCCGGGATTCGCATCCCGAGCACGATTCCCGCTATGACCGCGCCGACGAGTTCATGGAAGTGGTGCTCGGTCATTGGGACACCTGGGAAGACGGTGCGCTCATCATGGACAAGCAAAGCGGCCGCTTTGCTGATCCGACCAAGGTGAAGCGGCTCGACCACAAGGGACCCGCCTTCAAGTCGCGCGGGCCGTTCACCGTTCCGCGCTCGGATCAGGGCCATCCCGTGATCATCCAGGCCGGCGCATCCGGCCGCGGCCAGCGCTTTGCCGGGCGATGGGGCGAGGTGATCTTCACCGCCGCGCGCAATCTCGGCGCGGCCAAGGAAGGCTATGCATCCGTGCGTAACGAAGCCGCCAAGGCTGGCCGCGATCCCGACCAGATGTTCCTCTGCAATCTGACGACGCCGGTCTGCGCTGCCACCAAAACCGAGGCCGAGGACAAGATGGCGCTGATCAACAAGCTGCCGCTGCAGATCGACGCGCTGTCGCTGCTCGCCGAAGCGCTCAACTATGATTTCGCCTCCAAGGACCTCGACGAGCCGCTGACCACGGACGAGTTGAAGAGCATGCAGGGTATTCTGGGCATTCGCGACGGCGTGCTGAAGGCTTCCGGCAAGAGCAATCCGAGCGCGCGGGACTTCGTCACCTTCTCCGGCCGCGGCCAGGTCCAGGACGCAATGGTCGGCGGACCCAAGGAGATCGCGGACAAACTGGAGGAGATGTTCATCGAGCGCGGCTGCGACGGTTTTGTCATCGCCGCGACTTACGTGCCCGGCTCCTACGCCGATTTCGTACAACATATCGTACCGGAGCTGCAGCGCCGCGGCCTGTTCCAGAGGGACTATCGCGGCAAGACGCTACGCGAAAATCTCGGACTGAAGCGGCCCGCGGCACGCGCCTGGAAGCTGCCGCCCCGCGATGCCGCGGAATAATAACGAGGGTACGACATGCGCTGGCTGAAATTTACCGCCTCGGACAAGACGTGTTGGGGAATCGTCGAAGGCGACCGGGTCATCGCAGTCGACGGCGATCCCTTCGGCGAATGGCAACGCACTTCGCGCACGCATCCGCTGGCGCAGGTGAAGATCGAACTGCCGCTGATCCCGCGTACCTTCTATTGCGTCGGTCTCAATTACCTCAAGCACTTGAAGGAAGCCGCCGACAAGGCCGGCACCGTGCCGGCCGTGCCAGACCGTCCCGAGATCGGCTATCGCGCCCAGAACGCGCTGATCGCGCATGACGAGAACGTGGTGATCCCCTCCTTCGCCACGGAGAAGATCCATTATGAGGGCGAGCTCGTCGTCGTCATCGGCAAGAAGGTGAAGCATCTCACCGCAGCGGACGCGATGGATTGCGTGTTCGGCTACACCGTCGGCAACGACGTCAGCGAGCGAAGCTGGCAGAAGGCCGATCGCGGCCTGTGGCGCTCGAAGAACGCCGACACGTTCAAGCCGATGGGACCGTGGATCGAGACCGAGGCCGATCTCGACAAGATGGAAACGATCGTTCGGGTCAACGGCAAGGAAACCAACCGCTTCGCTACCGCCGACATGATCTTCGGCGTGGTGCCCTTCCTGGTCGAGTTGACGAAGTATTTTACGCTGTGGCCCGGCGATGTGATCTGGATGGGCACCGACGGCGCGTCCCCTGACATCAAGCACGGTGACGTCGTGGAGATCGACATCACCGGCGTCGGGACGTTGCGGAACAGGTTTGTGCGGGAGCAGCGGTAAGCACCGCTGCCGTAGGGTGGACACGAAGCGTGCCCACCACCTTCGCAAATCGAGGCGAGATGGTGGGCACGGCGCAAGAGCGCCTTTGCCCACCCTACGGCACTTCCCGTATGTCATGTCAAAACGGCAACGCCACGCCGGTCTTGATCTCCTTCAGCACCACATTGCTGCGGACGTAACGGATGCCGGGGATGCGGAACATGAACTCGTCGAGGAAACGGTTGTAGGCCGCCATGTCCTGCACGACGACGCGCAGATGATAATCAGCATCGCCCGTGGTCGCAAAGCACTCCAGCACCTCGCGCCGCTTGGTGACGCGGGACACAAACTCGTCGACGAATTTGGCGTCGTGCCGCTCCAGTGAGACGTGGAGGATGGCCGACATCGCAAAGCCCGCCTGCTCGCGCGCGACCATCGCCGCGTAGCCCTGAATGACCCCGGCCTCCTCCAGCGCGCGCACCCGCCGCCAGCAGGCCGAGGTGGACATGCCGACCTCGTCCGCCAGTTGCTGGTTGGTGGCGCGACCGTCCTTCTGGAGGTGCGCAAGAATCCGCGTGTCCTGCTCTTCAATCATGGATTTCACCAAATCGGATTGTTCTACCGAATTATAGGACAAATCGGGCAAATCTACCAGAATAGCCGGTCTGTCAGGAAAGATAGGTAAGACCTACCAGCCGCCCGGGCCTAACCTGCCCCCATGCAGGTGCCGCGGGAGGTCCGCATGGACGCCATTCCGTCACTCGACCCCTATGAACTGGCCGATCGCTACGATCGCGAACACGGCCGTGTCTTCCTCACGGGGACGCAGGCCATCGTTCGCATCGCGCTCGACCAGGCGAGGCGCGACCGCGCGCGTGGGCTGAACACCGCTGGTTTCATCTCCGGCTATCGCGGCTCGCCGCTCGGCGGCGTCGATCTCGAACTGTGGCGCATCCAGGAGCGGTTGAAGCGAGACCGCATCGAATTCCTCCCCGCAGTGAACGAGGACCTCGCTGCGACCGCGGTACTCGGCTCGCAGCAGGTCGAAACGCAAGGCGACCGCGAGGTCGATGGCGTGTTCGGGCTCTGGTACGGCAAGGGCCCGGGCGTCGATCGCTCCGGCGATGCGCTCAAGCACGGCAATGCCTATGGTTCGTCGCCGCATGGCGGCGTGCTGGTGGTCGCCGGCGACGACCATGGCTGTGTCTCCTCCTCGATGCCGCACCAGTCCGACGTCGCCTTCATGAGCTGGTTCATGCCGACGCTGCATCCGGCAAGCGTCGGCGAATATCTCGAATTCGGCGAGTACGGCTACGCGCTGAGCCGCTTCTCCGGCATGTGGGTCGGCTTCAAGGCGGTCTCGGAGATCGTCGAATCGGGCGCCTCCGTCGAGTTGGGCTCGCCCCGAAGCTTCCGCATACCCGACTTCACGCCGCCGCCAGGCGGCCTGCACTATCGCTGGCCCGACCTGCCGGGCCCACAGATCGAGGAGCGGCTGGAAGCGAAGAAGCACGCCGTCTATGCCTTCGCCAAGGCCAACCCGATCGATCGCCACATCTACGACATCCCGGACGCGACCTACGGCATCGTCACCACGGGCAAGGCGCATCTCGATTTGATGGAGGCGCTGCGGCTGATGGGCCTTGATGAGGCCGCCTGCCGCAGCATCGGGATCGACGTCTACAAGGTCGGCATGGTCTGGCCGCTGGCGTTGCATGACGCCATGGATTTCGTGAAGGGCAAGCGCGAGATCCTCGTGGTCGAGGAGAAACGCGGCATCATCGAGAGCCAGTTCAAGGAATATTTCTATGACTATCCCGGCAGCAAACCCGAACGCATGGTGGGCAAGCACGACGAGACCGGCGCGCGGCTGATTTCCTGGATCGGCGAATTGTCGCCGCGCGCGCTGGCGGGCGTGCTGGCGCGCCGGCTCGATCCGATGTTCCCGGGCCTCAATCTCGCCGCACGCGCGGCTGCGCTTCTGCCGGAGGCAGCACGCACCATCAACGTCTCAGGCGCAACGCGCACGCCGTATTTCTGCTCGGGTTGCCCGCACAACATTTCGACGAAGGTGCCTGAGGGATCGAAGGCACTGGCCGGCATCGGCTGCCATTTCATGGCGAGCTGGATGGACCGCGAGACCTCGTCTCTGATCCAGATGGGCGGTGAAGGCGTGAATTGGGCGGCTTCGTCGAGATTCACCGGCCATAAGCACATTTTCCAGAACCTCGGCGAAGGCACCTACTACCACTCCGGCTCGATGGCGATCCGGCAGGCGATCGCGGCCAAGGCCAATATCACCTACAAAATCCTGTTCAACGATGCCGTCGCCATGACCGGCGGCCAGCCGGTCGACGGTCCCGTCAGCGTCCAGGCGATCGCGCACAGCGTCCGCGCCGAAGGCGTGACGCGCATCGCGCTGGTGTCGGATGATCCCGCACAGTTCTCGCCTGCCGACCTGCCAGCCGGCGTCACCATCCATCCCCGCGAGGAGATGGATGCCGTGCAGCGTGAGTTGCGCGAGGTCTCCGGCGTTTCGGTCCTGATCTATCAGCAGACCTGCGCCACGGAGAAGCGACGCCGGCGCAAGCGCGGGCAGATGGCCGACCCCAAGCGCTTCGCCTATATCAACGATCTTGTCTGTGAAGGCTGCGGCGACTGCTCCGTGGAATCCAACTGCCTCAGCGTCGAGCCGAAGGAGACATTGTTCGGCCGCAAGCGGCAGATCAACCTCTCGTCCTGCAACAAGGATTTTTCCTGCCTCAACGGCTTTTGCCCAAGCTTCGTCACCGTCGAAGGCGCCACGCGCCGGAAGAAGAGCGCGAGCCAGATCGACGCGGTAGGCCACGCCGCAACGCTTCCCCCGCCCGCAACCGCAGCGCTCGAGCGTCCCTACGATCTGCTGGTGACCGGCGTCGGCGGCACCGGCGTGATCACCGTCGGCGCGCTGATCGGCATGGCCGCACACCTCGAAGGTCGCGGCGTCTCGGTGCTCGACTTCACCGGCTTTGCGCAGAAGTTCGGGCCTGTGCTGAGCTATCTCCGGCTTGCACCAAGTCCCGAGGCCCTGCACCAGGTGCGTATCGACCAGGGTGCGGCCGATGCGCTGATCGGCTGCGATCTCGTCGTCAGCTCTTCGCCAAAAGCGTCCGGCACCTTCCGGAAGGGCACGCGGGCCGCGGTCAATACTGCGGAGATGCCGACCGGCGACGTCGTCCGTTTCCGCGACGCCGACCTCGCCTCCCCCGCCCGCCTGCGCGCGATCGGCTGGGTCGTCGGTCAAGACAATCTCGGCACGATCAATGCCAACGCGCTGGCCGAACGGCTGCTCGGCGATGCCGTCTATGCCAATATCATCATGCTCGGTTTTGCCTGGCAGCGCGGGCTGGTCCCGATTTCGCTTGCAGCGCTGCTGCGTGCGATCGAGCTCAACGGCGTCGCCGTCGAGCACAACAAGCAGGCCTTTGCCTGGGGCCGGATTGCGGCTTCGGATCCGGACTTCCTGCCGAAGGGGAACGAAGCGCTCGCAGCGGAGACGCTCGATCAGATCATCGATCGTCGCGCCGACTTTCTCGCCGCCTATCAGGACAGCGCCTATGCGGCACGCTACCGGACGATCCTCGCAAGGGTCCGCGGTGCCGAAGCCGTTCTGAAAAACGGCGAGGCTCTGACCGAGGCAGTCGCACGCGCCCTGTTCAAGCTGATGGCCTACAAGGACGAGTACGAGGTGGCGCGGCTGCACATGCAAGGCGGATTCCTTGATGAACTGAAACGCGAATTCGAGGATGGCTTCAAAATCCAATATCACCTCGCCCCACCGTTCCTGCCGTCGCGGCGCGACGCCCGTGGACGCCCGCGCAAACGCGCCTTCAGTCAGTGGATCCAGACGCCTCTCACCATGCTCGCGCGCCTGAAGGCGCTGCGCGGAACGCCGTTCGATCCGTTCGGTTACACCGCGGAACGGCGCACCGAGCGCGAACTGATCGCGTGGTATGAAGGCCTGATCGAACGAATGCTCGGCGCGCTCGATACGGCGCCTCTTCCGGATCTCATCGCAATTGCAAAGGCGCCGATGGAGATCCGCGGCTACGGGCCGGTCAAGGACACCGCGATCGGGAAGGTGAAGACCGAGGTCGAGCGGCTGCTGAATGAACTCCACACGCCATCGCCGGCAAAGATGCGCGCCACCGGTTGAAGAACAGTGCGAGGGCGCGGGCGTTCAAAACGCCTAGCCGGCGGGACACGATGAAGATCGCGGCCCCGATCCCGATATTTCGATCGGGGTGGGCGCACCTTCCTTGTCGCCGTCGAACACGATCAGGACACGTAGTCCGGTTGACGTCTTGTCCAGCGGCAGGAGTCCCTCCGGCTTTCGCTTCGGATCAAACGGCAAGTCCTTCAAGAGCTCGACGGACTCTGACGCGCCGTCCCATGCGTAGACGGCATAGGACCCGGGTCCATCCGCAGCCGGACCTGCCAAAACGAGGATGCGATCCCCGAATGGCGCGAGATCGCGCACGCCGCGGCCGTCGCCGAGCGGCAGCCGGTACAGGCGGTGATCCGAGCTCTTGCCATTACCAAACAAGGAAGCCACCTCGACCGACAGAACGACGGCGCATTTTCCGTTCAGCACGGGGCCCCGGAATCCTGCGAGCAGCGTCCGATCGTCCTTGATCGCCACGCCTTCGATCGTCAGCCCGTTGGTCTCCAGCCGCATATCCACGAAGGGGAGAAGTGCCGGATCGCTCGCAATGACGTCTCTCAGTCTCGGCGTGCGCTCGAGGCCTGACGCGCTGCCGTCTTCACCGGTCGTGCGGAACCGGACGATCTGGCTGCTTGCGGCGATCTTCGCCTGAATCTTGTCGGCATCTTTCTTAGGATCAAGCTTGTGGTCCTTGTCTCGCGGATGGCCATGCGAGCCGATGACGTAAAAGTACCCTCCGGAGAAGGCGACGCCCTCACCATCGAGCTCGAGCGCTTTGTCCTTGAACGTGTTGTCGATCAACTTGACCGGGCTGCCGGCGACAAGCTTGCCCTCGGTTAATTCCACGTATTGGGCGTCCTGAAGATTGTCGTCGATGACGAGGCACGAACGGGGAAACCCATCCGGGATCGTGCAGGCGATGCCGCTGACATCCTTGGACTTGTCGCCGTCCTCACCGATCAGCCTTTTGTTGACCGGCCACGCATCGTCGGCCGCGGCAGGAGAAGGTTGCACGCCGCCCGCCGCCATGAGGCCAAGCAGCAAAGCCGCAATCCATCCCGTTCTGGCGAGGGTCATCGAAGCTCCCTTCAGCGGTTGTCGATTCAGATATGGCAAGCCGTCCAGCTTCACCGCAATATGATGCCGCCGAATCCTACGACGCTCTCACGCAATCGAACGTCGATCTGCCTGCCGCCTGTCGATGCGTCAAACATGGAAAAGCAGGAGCTGGAGAAGCAGAGGGCCGAAAGCCGGCCTGAACGAAACGTCACATCGAAGAAACTGGATCGGGCCGAACCACTTCGGTCCAAAATGGATCACTCATATCTTAGGTTGTATTGTTCCAGATGCCCCGGCGATGTCAACTCACTTTCTGAGGGACATGGAGTCGCCGGCGAAAGTGCTCATGAATACGGGTTGATCAGCTTCTGCTGCTCGGCGCTGTGGTGCACGAGCATGTCGATGAAGGTCCGGACCTTCGCCGACAGATGATGCCGGTGCGGGTAGACCGCGTTCATCGACATCTCGACCGGGCGGTATTCGGGCAGCAGCCGAACGAGGTGCCCAGCGTCGAGATCGCCCTGTACAAGAAAGCCGGCCATCAGGCAGACGGCCGCGCCCTCCAGCGCCACCTTCCGCAACGCTTCGCCGCTGTTGGTGATGAAGCTGCCGGAAACGCGCACCGATGCCGGCGAGCCCTTGCGGTCGAAGAAGCGCCAATCGTCGCCGAAGGGATAGTTCAGGTGCCGAGCGCAATTGTGCGCGGCGAGCTCGTCGAGCTTCTGCACACGGCCATGCCTTTCGAGATAGTCATGCGAGCAGCACAGCACGTGGCGCCAGGTGGCGAGGCTACGGACGATCAGACTCGAGTCCGGCGGCGAGGTCATACGCAGAGCGACGTCATAGCCCTCCTCGATGAGATCGACCTCGGCTTCGCCCATGCGCAGATCGATCTTGAGCTCCGGATAGGCCGACAGGAGTTTTGCCGCAACGGGCGCGACGAAGGGCACCATGTGCGTGGCGACGTGGATGCGCAATGTGCCGCGCGGCACCGATTGCAATTCGCTCGCGATGTCGTCGGCCTGTTCGAGATCGGCGAGGATCTGGGTCGAGCGGTCGTAATAGGCCTTGCCGATTTCGGTGAGGCTCACCTTCCGCGTGGTGCGGTTGAGCAGGCGCACGCCGAGCCGGTCCTCCAGCGCCTGGACGTGGGTGCTCACCATGGTCGTCGACATGTTGAGCCGGCGGGCGGCGGCGGAAAAGCCGCCGTTTTCGACCACGTGGACGAAGGCGGTGAGGCTGGTGAAGCGATCCATGGCGACAGGCTCTGATTATCCGCTATTGCTGGATAATGCTTTCACAAATTCCAAGATTATCACAACGACCGGGACAGCGCATTTCGGGGTTTAACAGCGCACGATTCTGAGCGGGCGTCTGGGAAATCCGAGGATGCCATGTCGAAAGCTTCTTATATCTCTGAAACTAATAACAAAATCGGCCTGTACCCATCCCGGCAGGTGATCAGACGAGCAGCGATCGGGCTGGCGCTGGCGATCGGCATCGCGGTGGCCGGCGACTATGGCTACGATTACCTGAAGACGGGCCGCTACCTCGAATCCACCGACGATGCCTATGTGAAGGCCGACTCCACGATCATCGCGCCAAAGGTATCCGGTTACATCGCAAAGGTGCTGGTCGGCGACAACGAGACCGTTCGGGCAGGCCAGGCGCTGGCCAAGATCGACGACCGCGATTTCAAGGCTGCCCTCGACCAGGCACGCGCCGATGTCTCCGCCGGCGAAGCTTCGGTGCGCAATATCGATGCCCAGCTCGAACTGCAGCAGCCGATCATCGAGCAAAGCACGGCCGATGTCACCGCGGCCGACGCCAATCTGAAATTCGCTCAGGAGGAGCGCGCCCGCTACGACGACCTGATGAAGTCGGGCTCCGGCACCATCCAGCGCGCGCAGCAGACCGACGCGGCGCTGCGCGCCAGCAGCGCGCAATTGCAGCACGCGAAATCCGGCCTTCTGGCCGCACAGCGCAAGATCGACGTGCTCACCACCCAGCGCGCGCAGGCCACCGCTCAGCTCGAACGGGCCCGCGCGGTCGCGCAGCAGGCGGCGCTGAACCTGTCTTATACGGAGATCACCGCGCCGGTCGACGGCACGGTCGGCGCCCGGAGCTTGCGGGTCGGCCAATACGTGCAAGCCGGCACGCAATTGATGGCGGTCGTGCCGCTCGATGCGGTTTATGTCGTTGCGAACTTCAAGGAAACCCAGCTCACGCATGTGCGGCCGGGACAGCCGGTCGAACTGCACGTCGACAGCTTCCGCAACAAGACCCTGCGCGGTCACGTCGACAGCCTGTCGCCGGCGAGCGGGCTCGAATTCGCGCTGCTGCCCCCGGACAACGCCACCGGCAATTTCACCAAGATCGTGCAGCGCGTTCCGGTCAAGATCGTGCTGGACGACCACAACCTCACCGGCCTGCTGCGCCCCGGCATGTCGGCGGTGCCGACCGTGAACACCAAGCAAGCGGTGCTGGCCGAGCGCGAGACGGCCAAGCGTCTGGCCGACACCACGTCTCGCGCGAACGGCGGCTGAATCCATGAACACGCTGCAACCGACCGTCAACGCCACCGGTCTCTCCGCCTCCGCTGCGCCCGCCGCACCGGCGGTGTCCGCAAGAACCTGGATTGCGGTGATCGGCGCCACGCTCGGCGCTTTCATGGCGGTGCTGAACATCCAGATCGTCAACGCCTCGCTCGCGGACATCCAGGGCGCGATCGGCGCCGGCATCGACGACGGCGGCTGGATTTCGACCTCCTATCTGATCGCGGAGATCGTGGTAATCCCGCTCTCCGGCTGGCTCGCACAGGTATTCTCGATCCGCATCTATCTGCTCACCAACGCGATCCTGTTCCTCCTGCTGTCGGCGGCATGCGCACTGGCGCAGGACCTGCCGCAGATGATCGTGCTGCGCGCCGTGCAGGGGTTCACCGGCGGCGTTCTAATTCCGATGGCATTCACGCTGATCATCACGCTGCTGCCGCGGGGAAAACAACCGGTCGGCCTTGCCCTGTTCGCGCTGTCGGCGACGTTCGCGCCCGCGATCGGCCCGACCATCGGCGGCTATCTCACCGAGAATTTCGGCTGGGAGTACATCTTCTACGTCAACCTCGTCCCCGGCGCGATCATGGTCGGCATGCTCTGGTACGCGCTCGACGCAAAGCCCATGAAGCTGTCTCTCCTGCGCGAGGGCGACTGGGCCGGCATCATCACCATGGCGATCGGGCTCTCGGCGCTCCAGACCGTGCTGGAGGAAGGAAACAAGGACGACTGGTTCGGCTCACCCTTCATCGTCAGGCTGTCAGTGATCGCAGCCGTTGCACTGACCGCCTTCCTGATCATCGAACTGACGGTAAAGAAGCCGCTGCTCAATCTGCGCCTGCTCGTCCGCCGCAATTTCGGCTTCGGCATGCTCGCAAATTTCCTGCTCGGTATCGCACTCTACGGCTCCGTGTTCATCCTGCCGCAATATCTGGCTCGCATTCAGGGCTACAATGCCGAGCAGATCGGCATGGTGCTGGCCTGGACCGGATTGCCACAGCTCCTCTTGATCCCTCTCGTGCCACGCCTGATGCAGCGGTTCGACGCGCGGATCCTCATCGGCGTCGGCTTCGTGCTGTTCGCTGCTTCCAACTTCATGAACATCTATATGACCAACGATTATGCCGCCGACCAGCTGCTGTGGCCCAATGTCGTCCGCGCCATCGGTCAAGCATTGGTGATGGCTCCGCTGTCGGCCGTCGCAACCGCAGGCATCGAGCCGGAGAACGCGGGCTCAGCCTCCGGCCTGTTCAACATGATGCGCAATCTCGGCGGTGCCGTCGGCATCGCGCTGCTCCAGACCGTGCTGACGAAGCGCGAGCAATATCACTCCAACGTGCTGATGCAGTCGGTCTCGGTGTTCGAGCAGGCCACCCGTACACGGCTGGAACAGCTCATTCAATATTTCGTCAATCACGGCATCCTCGACCGTGCAGACGCCGCGCATCGCGCCTATGTCGCGATCGGTCATGGCGTGCAGAAGCAGGCTTATATCTTCGCCTTCAGCGACACGTTCTATCTGCTCGGCATGGCGCTGATCGTGGCTTTGGCTGCCGTCCTTTTCCTGAAGAAGCCCGGCCAGACCTCGGCTGGCGGAGCCCACTGACATCAACCGTAGGAAGCAAGGAGAACGACCATGAAGCCCCGCATGAACTTCTACCAGGCCGCCCCCGACACGATGAAGGCACTGATGGCGCTGGAGGAGCAGATCCAGTCTACCGGACTGGAGAAATCACTGATCGAGCTCGTCAAGATCCGGGCGTCGCAGATCAACGGCTGCGCCTTCTGCATCAACATGCACACCGAGGACGCGCGCAAGCGCGGCGAGACCGAGCAGCGCATCTACCTGCTCAATGCCTGGCGCGAGTCCCCGCTCTATTCCGACCGCGAGCGCGCGGCGCTGGCCTGGACCGAATCGGTGACACTGATTTCGGAGACGCACGCGCCCGACGATGTCTATGAGCAGGTCCGCGCACAGTTCTCCGATGCGGAGACGGTGAACCTGACCATGCTGATCGGCGCCATCAACGCCTGGAACAGGATCGCGATCGCGTTCCGCGCGGTCCATCCCGTGAAGGTGAAGGCGTCGGTGGCGTGAGCTGCGGCGCGCGCCTCAGCGCAGGTCCCGCAGGGTGGGCAAAGGCGCACTTGCGCCATGCCCACCCTACGAAAGCTATGACAGCGGAGTGCGCGGCTAAACCGCGGTCGCCTTGGCGAACTCCACGTAGATCTCGCGCAGCCGCGTGGCCATCGGACCGGGCTTGCCGTCGCCGACCTTCTGGCCGTCGATCGCAACCACCGGCTGGACGAACAGCGACGCCGAGGTGGCAAAGGCTTCCTTGGCGGCAAGCGCTTCCGCAACCGTGAAAGAACGCTCCTCGACGCGAAGCTGGCGCTCTTCGGCGAGTGCCACCACCGCCTTGCGGGTGCAGCCGGGCAGGATCGCGTTGGAGTTCTTGCGGGTCACGATGACGTCGTCCTTGGTGAGGATGAACGCTGAGGACGAACCGCCTTCGGTGACATAGCCGTCTTCCAGCATCCAGGCCTCGCCCGCGCCGGCTTCGGCCGCCGCCTGCTTTGCCAATACTTGCGCCAGCAGCGCCACACTCTTGATGTCGCGCCGCTCCCAGCGGATGTCCGGCACGGTGATGACGTTGATGCCGGTCTTCGCCGACGCCGCGTTGATGATGTCCTTCTCCGAGGTGAACATCACCAGGCTCGACTTGACGTCGCCTTTGGGAAACGGAAAGTCGCGGCCCTTGTCGGCGCCGCGCGTCACCTGGAGGTAAACGAGGCCGTTCGTGAGCGTGTTGCGCGCGATCAGTTCCTTCTGCAGCTCGGTGATCCGCTCGACCGTCTCCGGAAACCTCAAGCTGATCTCGCCGACCGAGCGCTCAAGCCGCGCCAGATGCGAGGCATTGTCGACCAGCTTGCCGTCGAGCACGGCCGAGACCTCATAGATGCCGTCGGCGAACAGGAAGCCGCGATCGAGGACCGAGATTTTGGCGTCCGAGAGCGGGACGAATGAGCCGTTGACGTAGGCGATCGGGTCCAAGGCAGGTCTCCTGGGGGGAAGGGGATTTGGCTCTCGGTATAGGAGATTTGGCGAGCCTGATAAACCCTCGATCCGTCATTCCGGGGCATTCGCGAAGCGAATGAGCCCGGAATCCATCTCGCCTCTCGTCCTGCCGCACATTGGATCCTCAGATGCGCAATTGCGCATCATAGCTCGCGCTACGCGCGCCTCGGGGCGGAGTTAATGCGACAGAATCTTCGACAGGAACTTCTGCGCACGGTCGCTGCGCGGCTTGCCGAAGAAGTCTTCCTTCGCCGCGTCCTCGACGATCTCGCCGCGGTCCATGAAGATCACGCGATTGGCCACTTTACGGGCAAAGCCCATCTCGTGGGTGACAACCATCATGGTCATGCCTTCATGAGCGAGGTCCACCATGACGTCGAGCACCTCGCTGACCATTTCCGGGTCGAGCGCCGAGGTCGGCTCGTCGAACAGCATGACGATCGGATCCATGGCGAGCGCTCGGGCGATCGCAACGCGCTGCTGCTGGCCGCCGGACAGGTTCGCGGGAAACTTCTGCGCCTGCTCCTTGAGGCCGACGCGCTCCAGCAGCTGCATGCCTTTTGCTATCGCCTTGTCGCGCGACCGGTCGAGCACCTTCTGCTGCGCGAGGCAGAGATTGTCGATGATCTTCAGGTGCGGAAACAGCTCGAAGTGCTGGAACACCATGCCGACGCGCGAACGCAGCTTCGGCAGGTTGGTCTTGGGATCGTTGACCTTGGTGCCATCGACGCTGATGTCGCCGCTCTGGAACGGCTCCAGCGCGTTGACGCATTTGATCAGCGTCGACTTGCCCGAGCCCGAGGGGCCGCAGACCACGACCACCTCGCCCTTGGTGACGCTGGTGGTGCAATCGGTCAGCACCTGGAAGCTCGGCGTGTACCATTTGTTGACGTGGCTGATTTCGATCATGAGCGGCTAGCCCTAGCGAATGATGGCGATGCGCGCCTGCAGGCGGCGGACGCCGAAGGATGCGATACAGGAAATGGTGAAGTAGACGACCGCTGCGAACAGATACATTTCGACCAGGCGCCCGTCGCGCTGCGCCACCTTGCTTGCCGCTCCCAGGAAGTCCGTGATCGACAGGACGTAGACCAGCGAAGTGTCCTGGAACAGGACGATGGTCTGCGTGATCAGAACCGGCAGCATGTTGCGGAAGGCCTGCGGCAGCACGACGTAGCGCATGGTCTGGGCGTAGGTCAGCCCCAGCGCACTGGCCGCGGCCGGCTGGCCGCGCGAGATCGACTGGATGCCGGCACGCATGATCTCGGAGAAATACGCGGCCTCGAACATGATGAAGGTGATGAGCGAGGAGGCGAAGGCGCCGACGCTGATCGGGCGCGCGGCCCCCGTCACCCACTGCCCGATATAGGGCACCAGGAAGTAGAACCAGAAGATCACCAGCACCAGCGGCAGCGAGCGCATGAAGTCGACATAGATTCCGGCGATGCGGCCGAGGACCTTGAAGCCGGAGAGCCGCATCAGCGCGAGTGCCGTGCCGAAGACGAGACCGCCAAGGGCCGCGAGCCCCGTCAGCGTCAGCGTGAAGGTCATGCCCTCGAGGAACAGATAGGGCAGCGCGCGGCGGATGACGTCAAAATCGAGATTGCCGAACATCGCTTATTTCCCCGTGATGTAGCCGGGGATCGCGACCCAGCGCTCGAGAAAGCGCATTCCGGTCACGACGACGGCGTTGACGAGGAGGTAGAGGATGGTCGCGGCGGTGAAGGCCTCGAACACCTGGAACGAGAATTCCTGCATCGAACGCGCCTGTCCGGTCAGCTCGAGCAGGCCGATGGTGATCGCGACGGCGGTGTTCTTGATGGTGTTGAGGAATTCGGACGTCAGCGGCGGCAGGATGATGCGGAACGCCATCGGCAGCAGCACGTAGCGATAGCCCTGCGCGGTGGTCAGGCCCAGCGCGGTTGCGGCCATCTTCTGCCCGCGCGGCAGCGAGCCGATGCCGGCCTGTAGCTGCACGGCGACGCGTGCCGACATGAAGAAGCCGACGCCGATCGCCGCCGTCCAGAACGGCGCGTTGGGCAGCTGCTTCAGCCATGTGCCGGCGCCTTTTGGCAGCAATTCCGGCAGCACGAAGAACCACAGGAAGAGCTGCACCAGCAGCGGCATGTTGCGGAAGAATTCGACATAGGCGAAGCCGAACCAGTTCGCCCCCTTCGAGGGCAGCGTGCGCATCACGCCGACGAGCGAGCCGGTGATCAGCGCGATGACCCAGGCCAGCGCCGCGGTCTTGAGGGTCAGCACCAGGCCCGACAAGAGCATGTCGAGATAGGTGCCGGTCCCCATCGGGTTCGGCTGGAAGAAGATTCCCCAGTTCCAGTTATAGTTCACGTGTCCCCCGCGCGAACGCGCCAGTCAGAGCTATCTTGGCCGCCTATGCAAATGTCCGGCCATCCCTGTGTCAAGAGTGGCCGGACATGATTCCTATCGAAAGATCGAAGTTATCTTACTTATAGTCGTCCGGATTGGGCGAATCCGTCGGCTTGGCGAACTCGTTCTTCAGCTCGGCCGAGATCGGGGTGTTGAGATTCAGCCCCTTCGGCGGGATCTTCTGCGTGAACCACTTGTCGTAGATCTTCTGCGCCTCGCCGGAGGTGTAGAGCGCCGCGGTCGCGGCATCGACGACCTTCTTGAAGGCGGCGTCGTCCTTGCGCAGCATGATGCCG
>NZ_JALBHA010000489.1:0-4693 GCF_023006445.1 Bradyrhizobium sp. SHOUNA76 | reverse complement strand
AAGCTGCCGCTCGCCGGGCTCGCGGAGCGCCACGAGCGCGATCTCGGCAGCCCCGCGCCGCGCCATCAGGTTCACGACCTCGACGGGCCCTGCCTCGAGTGCGGTCACGATCTCCGTCTCGCCGGTGAAGCGCACCGTCGTAAAAGGTTCACGCTCGTCAAGATCCTGCGCGGGCGACTTCAGCACCAGCCCGCGACCATCGACGACCATCTGAAGACGATCGATGCCGGGCATATGGGAGAACGGACCGGGCGCCACGATCGGCGTGCTCGCAAAGCGCCAGAGCAGGCTGCTCCAATCCTTCGCCGGCGCATCGGCGCGCCAGGCGCCCGCAATGTCGGTGAAGATGCCGCCGCCGTTCTTCCAGGGCGAGCGGGTGTAGTCTTCGGATTTGAGCAGCGTGGTTTTCATCAATCAAGCCATCCGGGACACTGGTGGGCAGACGTCGTAGCACATCATAGGCGTGATGGCAGACCATCTGCCAACCGGCCGACGAGCGAACCACGCAGACAGGACCGTAGCCCGGATGGAGCGCAGCGCAGTCCGGGCTACGGCGGCCCCTCACATCCCGCTCAGGCCGCTATCCACCGCAAGAGTCTGCGCGGTGACGTAGACGCTCTCGTCCGACAGGAAGAACAGCACGGCATAGGCGATCTCCCATGCGGTGGCTTGGCGGCCGAAGGGCACGTGGCCCTTGCCGCGCGAGGGACGGCCGGCGCCGGCTTCGCGGCCGTTCGGGGTGTCGACGAGGCCGGGATAGACGAGGTTGGCACGGATGCCGCGGCGCGAACCGAGATGGGCGATGTTGCGCATCAGGCCGCCAAGCGCGGCCTTTGAGGAATCATACACTGCCATCTGCGATCCCGCTTTCAGCGCGGCGATGGAGGAGATGAAGACGACGGCGCCGCCATCGTCGAATCTCGGCATCGCGGCGCGGCAGCACAGCATGGGACCGCGGACGTTGACGTCGTAGATCCTGTTCCACTCCTCGGGGCTGACGGCATCGAGTCCGACCTTGCCGAAGGTGCCGATGTTCAGCACCATGCCGTCGAGCCCACCCATGGCGCGATGCGCCTCCTCGATCATGCGGACGACGTCAGCCTCACGCGTGACGTCGGCCGTGATGGCAAAGCCCTCGCCGCCTTCATCGGTGATATGCTTGACGGTCTGCTGCGCGGAGGTGTGGTTGAGGTCGGCGACCGCGACCTTGGCGCCCTCCCGCGCGCACAGAATGCTCATGGCGCGGCCGTTGCCGATCGGATCGATGGCGGCGTCGAACACGCGCTGGCCGCCGCCGACGATCAGGATGCGGCGCCCCTTCAGACGCCCCCTGCCCGGCGCCTCACCCAGAGATTCCGCACTCGGCGGGCGGACGTAGCGTTCCGGCTTGCTCTCGGTTTCCGTCATCTCAAGCCGCCCTACTTCTTGCCGCCGTCATAGACCGTCATGCCGGCGGCGGGATCGAGATCGGTTTCGGTCGCTTCCGTGAGGCGCGCCATCATCATGTAGAAGCCGAGCGCGACGATGGATTCCACGATCTCCTGGTCGCTGAAATGTTTTCGCGCGGCAGCGAACGTGGCCTCGGGGACGCGGACGTTCTCGACCACCTCGCGGCCGAATTTCAGCAGGGCGCGCTCGGCCTCGTTCAGCGCGGCGGCGTCGTAGTCCGCTCGCTCGACCGCATCGACCTGCCCTTGCGTGCAGCCGACGCCGAGCGCGATCGGCACGTGCTGGCGCCATTCATAGGCGCCGCCCTCGAGCTGCGCGGCCTGAAGGATCAGCAGCTCGCGGTAGACCGCCGAGAGCTTCTGCTTGTGCAGGATCGAATTGCCGAGCCGCATCGCCGGGATCATGTTGGCCTCGGCATGGGCCATCATGCGAAAGATGTTGAGCTTGACCGGCATGCGGTCGAACGAGGCGCGGATGTCGCCGCTCGTCGTCTCCGGATCAATCAGGGGCAGCCTTGCCACGGTTCTCTCCCTTGGGCTTTCGTTTCTTGTTGTCGGTATCGTCGCCTGCCGCGATCAGCGACAGGAAGAAAGCGAGATAGCGCTCGATCGCCTCGATCACCTTGGATCGCGGCGAGGGCGCGGCGCCCATCACGTAATGCTCGAGACGGATGTAGATCAGGCCTGCCGCGAACAACCGCGCGGTCTCGCGCGGATCCGGCGTCTTGACCAAACCGGCGAGCGCGAAGCCGCGAAAATAGTCCGTCATCAGGCTCTGCTCGCGCGCGTAGAAATGATCGGCGAATTTGGCGCGGATGCCGGGCACGCGGTTGCGCTCGGCCGTGATGACTTTCTGGAACTGGTGCTCGCGCGGGTCGGACCATTGCTCGACGAGGTCGAGCGCAAACTGGCGGCAGAACGCGGCGGGCTGGCGCGCCAGCTGCTTGTAGCGCGGCTCTTCCAACCGGCTTGCCGAGCTCGCCGGGCCATGCTCGCTGACGATCGCCTCCAGGATCGCGGCCTTGCCGGGAAAGTGGTTGTAGAGGCTGCTTTCGCGGATGCCGACGCGGCGCGCCAGCTCGCGCATCGAGGCGCCGCCATAGCCGCTCTGCGCGAACAGGTTGAGCGCCTCGTAAAGAATGCGCTCCCGTGTCGTGGGCGCAGCCGCTTCCGCCGCGCTTGTGGGAGGGACAGCCATGGGTGCTTGACTAACGAACGATCGTTCGCTAGTCAACCGTACGAACGATCGTTCGTTTTTCATGTCCTATGCGACGATCCTCGACCGCGACGCAGAACATCTCTGCGTGAGCGCGGTGGCATTCAACTCCGCTCGATAAGCGGAGAGCAATTGGGAGACAACGACATGGCACGCCTCGCCCGCTTTTTGCCCGCGCGGCAAACCATCATGACGCTTTGCGTCGTCTCATCGTCACTGCCGGTCCTGTCTGCGGCGGCGCCCGCATACGCCGAGGATCCGGCCGCCTACCCCACGCACAAGATCAAGATGCTGCTGCCTTATGCCGCCGGCGGCGGCGGTGATGTGGTCGGCCGGCTGCTCGCGGACAGGATGGGCAAGACGCTCGGACAGAGCATCTATATCGAGAACCACACCGGCGCTGCCGGCACGCTCGGCACGCAGATGGTCGCGACTTCGCCGAATGACGGCTACACCATCACCGTCGGCGGCATGACCACGCATGTGCTGGCTCCCGCCATCTATCCAAAGCTGCCCTACGATCCGATCAAGGATTTCACGACCATCGGCCGCGTCGGGACGTCCTCGATCATGCTGGTCGCGACCAAGAATTTCGCCGCCAATGACATCAAGGGCCTGGTCGCGCTGGCCAAGAAGGGCGAACCAGTCCAGTACGGCAGCTGGGGCGTCGGCTCGACCGGACAATTTTGCGCGGAAATCCTGATGCAGCAGACCGGCATCAAGATGGACCACGTGCCGTTCAACGGCATCGCAAAACTAGCCGGCGACCTGCTCGGCGGCCACATCTCGCTCGCGACACTCGACGTGGCGACGGCAACGCCGCTGGTGAAGGACGGCTCGATCAAGGCGCTGGCCGCCTGCGGCGAGCGTTCGCCGAGCCTGCCTGATATCGCCAGCTACAAGGAGCAGGGCGTGCCGTTCGACCGCAGCCTGTCCTGGGCCATGTATGCGCCGGCGGGCCTCGCTCCCCCGATCGCACAGAAACTGTCGGCGGCGCTGAAGGACGCGCTCGGCGATGCCGCCGTGAAGGAGAAGCTGCTCGGGCTCGGCATCACCCCGCAATTCGTGCCCGGCGAGGAGCAGCGCGACATCAACGCCCGCGACATCGCGGCCTGGAAGCAGGTTGCCAAGGACGCGGGCATTGAGGTCAAGTGAATTGGCTGACAAGAGGAGCGCGGGCATGAGCCGCATCTTCGGCGCGGTGCGCCAGAACGGATATGTGGTGCGTGACATCCACGCTGCGATGAAGCACTGGATCGAGGTGATGGGCGTCGGCCCCTGGTACTACATGGACCGCGTCAAGACCGACTGGTTCCGACATCGCGGTCAGGATTCGACTGTCGAGATGAGCATTGCGCTGGCCAATTCCGGCGATCTCCAGATCGAGCTGATCCAGCAGCGCAACGACGCGCCCTCGCTGTACAGGGAATTCCTCGACGCCGGTCACGAAGGCCTCCAGCACATGTCATATTGGAGCCATGACTACCAGGCGCTCTACGACAAGGCACTCGGGCTCGGCTACAGGATCGGCCATGAGGGCCAGATCGGCGGCGACAAGGGCCGCTTTGCCTATTTCGACACCCAGGCCCATCCGGGCACGGTGATCGAGATTTCCGACATCAGCGGCACCAAGGGGCCGTTTTTCGAGAAGGTCCGGCAGGCCGCGAAGAGCTGGGACGGCACGCGGCCGATCCGCGAGGTCGGCGGGGCAAAATCGTAAGGCGCCATCAGGGACTTCGCCAATGCTGTCCGAGAGCGCGCAAGGCGATGCAGGAACCGGCGGGGTTCACGTCATTGCTGGCGCGGTAGACGGCGATCCATGGTAGGATGAGCCCGCATTCGAACCTGCAGCGAGGCAACATGTCCGACACTGACAAGGTTTTCGCCGGCTCGATTCCGAAAATCTACGACGAGTATCTCGTCCCGATGATCTTCTCCGTCTATGCGGAGGACATCGCACGTCGCGTCGCCGCCCGCACTCCCTCCGCGCTGCTCGAGATCGCCGCGGGCACCGGCGCAGTGACGCGCG
>NZ_JALBHA010000488.1:0-4697 GCF_023006445.1 Bradyrhizobium sp. SHOUNA76 | reverse complement strand
GAGCCCCTGCGTGACCGCGGTGCCCATCTGCACGATGCGCTGCGCCTTCGACATCGTCAGCGCCTGGGCGTCGGTGTTGGCGACCACGAAGTCGACGCCCTGAAGGCCCGCCGTGATCATGTTGTTGACGGCGTTGCCGCCGGCGCCGCCGACGCCGAACACGGTGATCCGGGGCTTCAGTTCGTGAATATCAGGAACGTTGATGCTGATGGTCATGGTTGCTGCCTCTCGATCACGCGCGCGTGAGTTCGCCCCGGCCGGTGGCCGCGGGAGTTGGTGAAAATCGATAATTGCGGAAAGGAGTCATCAGAAGCCCTCGCGTAGCCATCGTCCGACCTTTCCGAAATAACCGCCCGTCCCTGTCCTGACCTGCTGCCGCGTATGCCGCGGTTCGACATGTTCGAGGTGAACATATTGCGGGTAGACGAGGAGTCCGGCCGGCACCGCGAACGCGGCGTTCTTCGCCTCGTTCGGCAGCCGGCCGAAGCCGAGCGGACGTCCGACCCGCACGGGCCGGCCGAGAATCTGAGTTCCGAGTTCGACGAGGCCGGTGAGCTGCGAGGCTCCGCCCGAGAGCACGACTCGGCCGTTGGGCTCTGCGGCGAAGGGCGAATCCTTCAGCTTGTCCCGAACCATTTCGAAGACTTCCTCGGCACGGTGCTTGACGATGTTGGCGATGGTGGCGCGGGAGACGATCTGCGGCAGATCCTGCTCGTCACCGGCTGTCGGCACAGACATCAGCTCACGCGAGTCCGATCCGCCGGTGATGACGGTCCCGTATAACGTCTTGATTCGCTCGGCATCGGCAATGGTCGCCGAGAGTCCGCGCGCGAGATCCATCGTGATGTGTTGCCCGCCGACCGCAAAACCCGCCGCATGCACGAAACGGCCGCCTGAATAAACGGCAATCGTGGTGGTGCCCGCGCCCATCTCAACGACGGCGGCGCCGAGATCGGCCTCGTCGTCGGTCAGCACCGACAGGCCGGCCACATAGGGGCTCGCCGCCATGGCTTCGACATTGATGTGGCAGCGCTCCACCGCCAGCATCAGGTTCCGCGCCACGGTGGCGTCGCAAGTGACAACGTTCATGTCGATGCCGAATTGATGGGCGACCATGCCGCGGGGATCGCGGATGCCCTTGACGCCGTCGAGCGTGTAGCCGACCGGCAGCGCGTGCAGCACGGTACGGCCTTCGCCGGTGGCGTGACGCATTCCGGTGGAGGTGACGCGGCTGACATCGGCCTGCGTCACGGCGCCACCACGGATGTCGGCGGCGGCCTCGACCAGCTGGCCGGAAAGCCGGCCGCCGGAGACCGAGAGCAGCACGGACTCCACCCGCACCTTGGCCATCTTCTCCGCGAGCGCGACGGCCTGGCGCACCGCCTGCTCGCATTCACCGAGATCGATCACCGCGCCGGCCTTCATGCCGCGCGACTGGATCTGGCTGTAGCCGATCAGCTCCACCGCATGGGTGCGGCCGCGCAGCGCCTCGCTCGGCGCCGACGGCTTCAGCCGCGCGATCATGCAGGCGATCTTGCTGGTGCCGATATCGAGGCAGGCGACCAGGCCGCCGCGCTTGTGCGGCATCGGGCGAGTCTTCGGCGTCTGGGTGCGATCGAGACCGGTCATGCGGAATCCCCGGCCTTCTTTTTCTTCTTGTCCTTGAACAGATCTTCGCGCGCCTTGGCGGCGTCCTCGGACAGTTGCACCACCAGCCGATCGGGCAGGCGCATGTCGACGGCGACGATGTCGCGGGAGAACAGCCGGTCCTCCTTGTCGAGCTTGGACAGCATCGCAAGCGCGTTGCCGACGTCCTGCTCGGGCAGGCGAATGTCGAGACCGTCCTTGAGCCTGAGATTCCAGCGCCGCTCGCCGACGAAGATCGCGGCCTTGGTTACCGAATTGACCTGCGGATAGCGCGCCAGCAGCGCGAGGAAGTCGCGAGCCTGGGTTTCGGCGCCCTTGCCGACCACGAGCGGCAACGACAGGAAGCGGCGCGAGACGTAGGGCTCGAGCACGGCGCCGTCATCGGCGATGACCGAAAGCCGGCCGGCCTCCTGCCACAGCGCGAATGCCTTGCGCTCGGTGAGCTCGATCATGAGCTGGCCCGGATAGAGCTTCAGCACGGTCGCATCCGCGATCCAGGGATTGGCCTTGAGCTTGTCGCGCACCGCGTCGGCGTCGAGGAACAGCAGCGAGGAGCGGCCGCTGACGCCGCCGATCGCCAGGATCTCGTCCTGGGTGAGCTGCTTGCGGCCGTTGATCACGACGGAGGTGATGCGGAACCCGGCGGAATTGGCCAGCGCGTTGCGGGCGTCGCTGACCGCGGTGATGAAATCCTGGAGATGGCCGCCCTTGACGATGCCGAAGCCGCAGCTTCCGATCAGCAGCAGCACGGTCATGCTGATCCCGACCCGGCGCGGCAGGTAGCGCTCGACGAGTGCGACCACGCGCGGCGGCGGCTCGCGCTCGACGACGGCCTTTGCTCTGGTCTTGATCTTGGCGGCAGCGCGCCTCTCGTCACGCTTGTCCTGCAGCCACTCGCGCAGAAGCACGACCGCTCCGATCGCGGCCGCCTTCAGGTCAGCTTGGGGCCTCAGCGATCTGAAAAGCGACCGGGTGAGGCTTCCTGCTCCATCCATTGCACGAGCTCGTCAACAGTTTGCCCGCGACACCGCGCGGATCCTGGCGAACATGACGTCTTGAACATGCCGGGCGGGGTGCTGGTCTTCAGCAGAAGAAAACCTCTCCCCTTCAAAGCGTTCGCTGGAGGTGACATCACCCGCGACAGCTCACGCGCCGGCAGCCAAAGCGCCATATGCGCCGCCAGCGTTAACCTTCGGACGTCCTGGTAAACAAAAGGTAAAGTTCGTTAACGTCCGGCGCATTTTGCCCCGCTATGTGAGGCATTTATGCCGCGATGTCCGGCATTTTACCGGTTTTGGGCGCCAAACCGGCCCGTTTCGCCCATTTGGCCGTTAACCAGTCCTAACTATTTCCGCACACCCCGCCCGGCGAGCTCCACCAGGCCGCGCAGGAAGTCGACGAATTCGATCCCCTCTGCTTTCAGCGCCTTGGGGTAGAGCGAGGACTTGGTCAGCCCGGGCAGCGTGTTGGTCTCGAGATAGACCAGGCCCGTGTCCGAGACGATGAAGTCCGACCGGGAATAGCCGGTGCAGGACATCGCGCGGTGCGCCAGCATCGCCTGCGCCTTCAAGGCGGCGGTGATCTCGGGTGCGAAACGGCCGGGACAGATCTCCTGGGTCGACTTCAGGAGGTATTTTGCGGCGTAGTCGAAACTGCCCTCGCCTGGAATGATCTCGATCGGCGGCAGCGCGATGATCGAGCCATCGGTGCGCTCCAGCACACCGCAGGTCGCCTCGATGCCGGCGATGTAGGGCTCGATGACATACTCCTCGTGCTTGGCCGCGTTACGGACGGCGACGAGATCCTGCCTGGCGTTGACGAAGATCAGACCATAGCTTGAGCCGTCGCGCGCCGGCTTTGCGATCAGTCTTCCGTATTCGGCGAAGGCTTCGTCGATGTCGTCGAGCGCGACATTTGCCGGCGATGTCACACCGCCGAGCGCGGCGAAATGCTTGGCCGCGATCTTGTCGAAGGCAAGATGCGAGGAGGCCGAGCCCGATCCGGTGAAGGGCACGCCGCGCGCCTCGCACATCACCTGCAATTCGCCGTTCTCGGCACGACCGCCATGCAGGCCGAGCACGAGGACGCGACCTTCCGCCTTCGCCCGGTCGAGTGCCTGCTCCAGCGGGATGCCGCGCGTTCCGGGGGCGAACTCGTCCTCGAAGGGGCGGGCATGTTCGAGCAGTTGCTTCGACTGCACCACATGCACCTTGTCCTCGACATCCCACCACCACAGATCGGCCTCGGGCAATGCCTGATGCAGGGCCTGGGCCGAGGCGACCGAAACCAGACGCTCGCGGTTGGAGCCGCCAAAGAGGATGGTGATGCGCATTCGCTGCCTCGTGCTTTGTCATTCCGGGATGGTGCGCAAGCACCAGACCCGGAATCTCGAGATTCCGGGTTGCGCTGCGCGCCCCCGGAATGACTGTTAGGGGGAAATCCCGATCCGCTTGATTTCCCAGTGAAGCTCAATTCCGGAATTTGCCTTCACGCGTTCGCGCACGGTCTCGCCCAGCGTCTCGATATCGTGCGCGGTGGCATCGCCCGTGTTGATAAGGAAATTGCAGTGCATCTCGGAAACCTGCGCGCCGCCGACACGCAAACCTCGGCAGCCGGCGGCGTCGACCAGCTTCCAGGCGGAATGGCCAGGCGGATTCTTGAAGGTCGAGCCGCCGGTCTTCTCGCGGATCGGCTGCGCGGTCTCGCGGTGATTTTGTACTTCAGCCATACGCGCGCGGATCGCCTCGGCATCTTTGATCTCACCGCGAAAGCGCGCGGACGTGAAGATGATGGAGGGATCGACGCCGCTGTTGCGGTAAACGAACTTCATGTCGGCGTTGGAGAAGACATGCTTGGTGCCGTCGCGCCCGACGCCGTGCGCCTCGATCAGAACGTCCTTGGTCTCGCCGCCATTGGCGCCCGCATTCATGCGCAGCGCGCCGCCGATGGTGCCGGGAATGCCGAAATAGAATTCGAGCCCGCCGATATTGGCGGCGGCCGCCACTTCCGCCACGCGCTTGTCGAGCGCGGCCGCGCCCGCGATGACGACA
>NZ_JALBHA010000487.1:0-4716 GCF_023006445.1 Bradyrhizobium sp. SHOUNA76 | reverse complement strand
GCACGCCTGCCGTCTCCTTGATCGCTTTTTTGGGGAGGCCTTTATGGCGGTATCGAGAGACCAGGCCGCGCGCGTCCTACGCCCTGAAGCGGTGGAGGAGCACGCGGGCGGCCTGCGTCATCACCAGGCGATTGGCCTTGCGCTCGAACAGCGCGACGCCGAGCCGCTCTTCCAGCAGATGGACCATGCGGCTGACGGCGGCCGCCGACACGCTCAGTTCGAGCCCGGCCGCAGCAAAGCTGCCGGTCCGCGCCGCCGCTTCGAATGCCTTGATGCCGTTGAGAAACAGCAGCCGCCGCAAATGCAAGACCCTTATGCAAGACCCTCAGGAAAGCTGATGCCAGGCCAAGATAACTCAGTTTGCGCGAATTGGGCAAGCGAGGCACGTTTTCCTTCACCTCTCCCGCAAGCGGGCGAGGGAGACGAACAGTTTGCAGTCCCTCACTTTTGCGGAGATCCCTTCGTGACGCCCATCATGATCGCTGCCCTTGGATTGCTGATGGTCGCCACCGCGTTCCTGTCGGGCCTGTTCGGCATGGCGGGCGGGCTGATCCTGATCGGCGTGCTGCTGGCCCTGATGCCGCTGCCGACCGCGATGGTGCTGCATGCGATCACGCAGATGGCCTCGAACGGCTGGCGCGCGTTTCTATGGCGGGCACATATCCGCTGGCGGCCGGTCGCGAACTATCTGGTCGGCGCCGCCGTCGCGCTCTCGGCCTGGTCGCTCACCCGCTACGTTCCGGACAAGCCGATGGCGCTGCTCTTGCTGGGCATCACCCCGTTCATGGCACGGCTGTTGCCGGCGAACGTCAAGCCGGACCCTGATAGGCTCTGGCAGGGCACCGTCTACGGCACGATTTGCATGGGCTTGATGCTGATGACCGGCGTCTCCGGCCCGCTGCTCGACACCTTCTTCCTCGGCGGCGATTTCGGCCGGCGCGAGAAGGTGGCGACCAAGGCGATGTGCCAGCTCGTCAGCCATTTCACCAAGCTGATTTATTTCGGCCGCATCATCGACCAGGCGGCGAGCCTCGATCCCGTGCTTGCTGCCGTTGCGATCGCGGCCTCGATGCTCGGCACCACGCTGGCGCGGCGCATTCTGGAAGCCATGACCGACCAGCAATTCATCGCGTGGTCGAACAAGCTGATCACCACCATCGCCTGCTACTACATCGCCTATGGCGGCTGGCTGATGCTTCGTGCGCCGGTGCTGGCCGCCTTCGACAAAGGAGGTTTGCAATGAGCGAGACAGCCGATCCGCTGGTGCTGGACTTCGTCGAATGGGTCGCGCGCGAGCCGCGCGCCTATGCCGAGGTGATCGCGACCTGGAAGACCTCGTGCCCGCGCCTCACCATCTGGGAAGATGCCGCCGACCGCGGCTACGTCGCGCGCGAGACGATTGCCGGCCTCGGGCTGGTCATCGCGGTGACGGAAGGCGGCGAGAAGTTGCTGCGCACCAACGGGCGGTGAGCACGTCGCTTCAAGCTAGCTCTCGCCGGAGCGCTACCGCGAAGGCGCCGCAAGGCGTGGCCGGATGATCTCGACCATGCGCTCGGCCGAGGTGCCCGGCGGAAAGAAGCCGAGATATTTCCCGTCGCGGTCCATGAGGTAGATGAAGGAGCTGTGGTCGATCGTGTAGTCGCCGCCGTCCTTGCCGATCGGGATCCTGGCAAAATAGACCTTGTAGGCCTCTGCCGCGGCCCCGATCGCGTCGAGGCTGCCGGTCAGCCCGAGCAGCCGTGGATGAAACAGCGGCACATATTCGGCAAGATGCTTGGCCGTGTCGCGTTCGGGGTCGAGCGTGATGAAGACCGGCTGGACGGCGTCGGCGTCCGGCCCAAGCTGCTCGACCGCCTGCCCGATCGCCATCAGGTCGGTGGGGCAGACGTCAGGGCAATAGGTGAAGCCGAAATAGACCAGCATCAATCGTCCGCGGAAGTCGCGATCGCTGCGTACCTTGCCAGTCTGGTCGATCAACTGGAACGGTCCGCCGACCGGCTTCCGATTCCACATCAGGACGTCCATGGTCTCCGCGGCCGAGCGCGCCTGCGCCGTGCCCGCGCAGGCGAGCGCCAGCATCACGCACAGCCAGGCGCCGGCGCGGCGCATCACAGCCCGAAGGTGAGGCGGCTGCCTGTCGTCGTCACCACCACCTTACCCTCCATCTGGGCATTGGCTTCCTGTGCGAAGTTGAGCCCGCTGCAATGCATGGGCACCACGACGTCAGGATTGAGCGCCTTGATCTCGCTCACGACCTGCGTGAGGTAGTCCTTGGGCGCCGGGCCGAGATGAAAGCCGCCGACGATGGCGTGCACTTTCTGGATGCCCGACACTTCCTGCGCCTGCTTCACCGAATTGACGATGCCGACATGGCCGCAGGACGAGATCACGACGAGACCGAGGTCCCGCACATTGAAGCAAGTGGCGTGCTCGTGGATGTGCTCGTCCGGCACGATCTTGCCCTCCATCTCCGCCGGCAGGTAGTGCCCGACGTTGCAGCCCAGCCCGTCCTTGATGCCAAACTCGACGAGGGTGTTCGGCAGCACGCGTTCACTGCTGCGGCGGGTGATCTTGCCGGTGGTGAAGGCGTGGTCCGCGATCACTGTTGGCGTTTCGCATAGCACGGTCGTCACTTTCTGCGCCGCGAGCGACCGGCGATCGAGGGTGCCGAAATCGGCGAACTGCCCCTGCGTCGGCGTCGGACTGACGCGATGGCAGAAATTATCCTCGCCGCCCGCGTAGAGCTTGAGGTCGGCGGGCAGTTTGTCGCGGAATTTATCGAGGAAGCCGTTCAGGCCGCCGAAATGATCGTAGTGGCCGTGGCTGACGATCAGCGCGTTGAGCTTGGCCGGATCGACGCCGATCAACGCCATGTTGTTGAGTAGCACCTCGGGCGTGTATCCATAGTCCAGCATCAGCGTGCGCTGGTTGCCGCCGCCTTCGGATTCCAACCAGAGCGACAGGCCCCATTCGTTGTGCAGCGATTTGCGGAAGTCACCGCCGGTGCGCACCGCCGGCGCGATCGAGACGCCGTTGATCTGCTTGGGGCGGAAGAACAGGTCGAAACTCGAATCCACCAGCACGCGGATTGAAAGCTTGTCGACCGTCGGGACGGCGATCGGCGCTGCGCTCGCGATCTCGACACAAGTGAAGGCATTGGCGGCCGCGGCGCCGGCGAGCGCTGCCGAGCCGAGAAGGAAATCACGCCGTGGAATGGTCCTCGTCATTGCAATGCCTCCCAAAGTTTGAAATGCCCGAGCTTAGGTCCAATCCGGTGCCAGCTCAACAACTCGCGAGCAAATTCGGCGCTGCGCGGGCGAAGCAGCCGGTCACCGGTCAGACCCCGGCACCGGCGGCAAGACGGCTTTCTTGCGCTCGTCGCTATGACGGCTACTCTGTTCGCCAATTGCAGCAACGGGACCAGCCATGTCACTCAAACTCTACGAACTCGTCGGCACCGACCCCTCACGCCCGTTCAGCCCGTACTGCTGGCGCACGCGGATGGCGCTTGCGCACAAGGGCCTGTCGGCGCAATCGCTGCCCTGGCGCTTCACCGAGAAGAGCGCACTTGTGCCGCACGGCTCCGAGAAGGTTCCGGTGCTGCTGCATCACGACAAGCCCGTCGTCGATTCCTGGGCCATCGCGAACTATCTCGAGGACCATTTTCCGGATCGCCCGTCGCTGTTCGGCGGTGAGGGCGGCCGCGCCATGGCGCGCATGATCAACGCCTTCGGCGACATTGCCCTCGTCGGCGGCATCTTTCCGCTGATCGTCGCCGACATCCCGAAAAATCTGGACGAGATCGACGCTGCCTATTTCCGGAAGTCGCGCGAGGCGCGTTTCGGCGGCAAGACGCTGGAGGAGGTGATGGCGAGCCGCGATACCGGCGTGGTCGCCTTCGGCAAGTCGCTCGAGATGATGCGGCAGACCTTGAAGAAGCAGCCCTATCTCGGCGGCGAGGCGCCGAACTACGCCGACTACATCGTGTTCGGCGGTTTCCAGTGGGCGCGGGTGGTGAGCCCGTTCAAGCTGCTGGAAGCGGACGATCCGGTTTATGCCTGGCGCGAAAAACTGCTCGATGCGTTCGACGGCATGGCGCGGAAGTCGCCCGGATACGCAGTCTAGGCTTCGTAGGGTGGGTAAAGGCGCAAAGCGCCGTGCCCACCATCTTTCGCTGTACGCAAGGACATTGGCGGGCACGCTTCCGCCTTCGCTATGCGAGCCACGGCGGACAAGTCGCTTTGCCCACCCTACGATACTGCCGCCTCCGCGGCCTTGCGCAAACACGCGCGGCACAGACAATCCTCGCCTTTGACTGGCATCGGCAGCTTTGCGGTTTCCTCCGCGCACCAGCAGGTGCCCGAGAGGTCGCAGCCAAACTCGGTGCCGCAGCGCGAGCAGACGAGGCGGCGTGGTTCCTGCGATGAGGAGTCTTTCGGATTTGTCATGATTTACGTCGAAGCTTCGCCGTGATTTTCATGTCGGGTTCATCGGTCGTTGCGGTATATTAGGCCTCGCGCGCGGACTCGGAAAGCGGCTCCCGCCACGCGAAGGACAAATCGATGGCCCGCGATTCGAAAGCCGCGCTCGTCGCGCTCAACCGTTTTGGCTTCGGTGCCCGCGGCGGCGCCTCGGGCGATCTCGTCAACGCCGCCTCCGATCCGCGCGGCTTCGTGAAGGCGGAGCTCGCGCGTGCAAGCGGCGCGCTGCTGGAGG
>NZ_JALBHA010000486.1:0-4747 GCF_023006445.1 Bradyrhizobium sp. SHOUNA76 | reverse complement strand
GGCCCGCCACGATCCGGCCTGGACTGCGGACGGTTATGTCAGCGACCGTTGGCGCCCGGTCTCCCCGGTCACCGGCCGGCTCGATGCGTTCCAGTGGCAGACACCGGTCGCGAGCCTGCCTTCGGACAGGGGCGCCACGATCGAATCCTCCGCCTTCGAGGAGGCCATGCTGGCGGCCCCGCCGCCGAAGCGGGTGACGGCGGCCCCAGGCGAAAGCCAAGTGGAACCGACGGTGCCAGCTCCAGCTCCAGCCCCAGCGCCGGCCGCCCAGGACAATTCACCCCTGATTGCCAAAGAAGAGCCGGCAGTCGCGCCTGCCGAACCGGTCCAACCGGCCCCCGAGCCCGCCGAATCAACGCCCCCAGCGGCAACACCGGTGTTCAGGGCCCGCGCGGATCTCGGTAAACCCGCAGCAGCGCCGATACCCGCGGTCATCCCGATCGTCCGGGCGCCCGACGATCCCGGGATCGATGACGAGGGTCCGAGCGATGAATTTACGGAACAAATCGGCACACCCAAGGCCCAGGCCGGGGGTTGGCGCGGATTCTGGTCCCGCTGGGGCGCGTGAGCCGCATTTCGAACCCGGCTTGTCCTTGCCAATTCGGGCCATGCCCGATATCAGGAGCGCGCGTATCGGGGCCGGCTTCGCCTTGGCCCCGGCAGGGTTCGCCGCAATAGCTCAGTTGGTAGAGCACGTCATTCGTAATGACGGGGTCGGGGGTTCGAATCCCTCTTGCGGCACCAGCGCCTCGATCCTGGGCCAGGTCCACTTCCCGCTGTTTGCGATCGCGATTCCCGCCGGCAATGACGGCTGCTTCCTGTCGGAAGCCGAGCTGCGTCCGAATTGACACGAGATGCGTTCACCGCAACTACTTCCGGTCAGGGGGCAGTCGCAGTGATGCACGATATCCTGATGGTCGGGCTCTTCGTATCGATGTGCGGAGCCATCGGCCTTCCGTTCTCCCTGCTTCTGCCGTCGCAAGGTTTCGCCGTTCGCTGGGCGCTTGCGCCGCCCCTTGGCTTCGGCCTGCTCGCGGCCGGGACCGCCCTCCTGTACCTGTCCGGCGTTACGCCATGGGTTACGCTGCTGGCGATGGCGGCTACCGGTCTCGTCGTTGCAGCCGCAATGATCGTTCGGGATGGACCATGGCGGCGGAGCATATCGACCGGGGTCCGGTCGGCCATGACCGTTGCGGCCGTTGCAATCCTCTGTCTTGCGCCCGGCTGGACCGGAGGTCCACGCTTCCGCGTCTTCCAGGCGAATGTCTACGATCACCTGCTCTATGTCGGCGCGTCGATTTCCTACCGAACGCTCGACTACGCAACGCTGGTCGTCCATGGCGTAGAGAGCGCGCAGGCCGATCCCCTGGCTGTGGCGGCGTTGTGGTTCATCGATTGGCGCAGCGCCGTGTCGATGATGCATGCGGCCTTCGCCGTCGCGAGCCGCGGCGACGTCGTCGATTGCGCCTATCCGTACATGGTCGGCATGCAGCTCAACATGCTGTTTGCGGCGCTGTTCGTTTTCGTCAACGCGCTCGCGATGCGGCGCTCGCTGGCATGGATCTGCGCGTCGGCGCTTACGGTCGGATTCTTCGAGCAATACGTCTTCGACATCAATGCGTGGTCTCAGCTTGCTGCGCAGCCCATCTTCCTGCTCCTTCTCGCCTTTGTCGCGTTGGCCTTCGACAAGGATCGTTTTGGACAGGTGCCGGGTTCGATCACCCGGCTGGCAGCCGTCTTTGCGGCGCTGATGACGGGCGCGTTCTTTCTCTATCCGGAATCACTGACGGTCTACGGACTTGCCGCCACAATCATCGTCGTGGTGGCGATCGGTCTGCGGGCATCGCGGCAGACCCTGCCTGTAGCTGCAACCGGCCTGGTGGCAGGCATCGGACTATCGCTGCTCGCTTGCATTCCACACTGGTCCGGCACGGCCGCCTATGTCGTTCGCCAGCTGAGCCATGCAGCGGCCTATCCGCCGGACTGGTGGAAGTATTTTCAACGTTATCTGTTCGGCGGCGAAGCGAATTTCCTCGAGATCATTGCCAATCCCGATAGCCGCCTCGGAGAATTGGCAGATGCGTGGTTCTCGCTGCCGGTCGAAGCAGCGGTCGGCGGCCTCGGCTTATATGCCGTGCTCCCGTCCGCAAGTTGGCCCGTCGCCGTCGCGTTCGTGTGGAAGCTGCTGCTCTACGGTTTCCTGCTCGTGCTGTTGAGGGGCGTTGCCAAAGCGGTCTGGACGATCTGGCGTACTGAGCCTGACGGTAGCGCCGCCCGTCTTCTGGCCGGCAGCCTGGCAGGCTGCCTCGTGCCGATCGCCATTCTCGCAGCTGGTCACGCCTGGGCGGCAGGCAAGGGACTGGCAATGGCGGCGCCGATGCTCTTCACCCTTCTCGTTGCCCCCATCGCGGCAAAGCGCGGGGAGCCGGGTGCCGTCGTTGCCAGCGTCATCGTGGTGGCTGCTCACCTGATCCTTGGTGCGTTGCGACCGCTGTTGGTCATGCAAGGGTTAGGTGCGGGCATTCCTGGTCTTCCGACGGCTGCCGCACATGTCAACGCGCAGAAGGCGTCGCTCGATTGGAACTACGATCGCGTGTCCGCCGAGTTCGCAAGCTGCAATGGCGTCGTCATCGATGTCGCTCATCCCATGATGAATCACGTGCTGCGCAGTCTCGCGGCCGATCGCGGCATAGCCTGGGCATCACCAAACATCTTCTCGTGGTCCGGCAAGACCGGGCGCGCCTATTTGCCGATCGGTTGGGACAAGTTCGACTGCCTCGTGTCGGCCGAACGGCTCACCGCCAATCCGGGACAGCGGTTGATATCCGTAGCGACGGATCGCTCGTCACGGGAGTATCTGGAGGGCCGCCGCGACGTTCTCGATATCGGCACCGAAGCTCCGCCGGGAATCGCGACACGTGGCCTGTTCGGCAAGGAATTGACGCCCGGTGGAGCGCTTCAGTGGGCGTCTCCCACCGCGCATTTCGATGTCCCGAACAAGCCTTCGGCGCCGGCGCGAACATTGCGCCTCGCGTTGTGGCCCATGCCGATCTCGGGCAGCGAATTCGTCGTCAAGATCAATGGCCACGAGATCTATCGAGGAAATGTGCCGGCGGAACCGCTGTCGTTCACGCTCGATGAGTTCGCAGGCGCGGAGACTCTGGCAGTCGAGCTGGCGACGAACGCTGTCACCCGCTTTCCCGGCGATCCCCGTGATCTTGGGTTTGCGATCAGGGAGCTGAGCGTTCGGCGGTAGCGAAGCCGCGGAAGACAGCGCAGGGCGACCTGCGTGACCTCAGTAACATCGAGTGGCACACGCCTTCCGTAATGTCCCGGTCATGCCAACACGGGGAGATTTCACATGCGCAAGATCATTCTGGTTGCCGCTTTGGTCCTGGCTTCTGCATCTGCCCAGGCCGACGGCTCGCGCAGCCTGTCGCTGTCGGCGGCGGGCGCTCAGACCGCCGCTCCACTGACCACGCCGACGTCGGCGACCACCACCACGGCGCAGGTGAGCGAAACTGCGCCGGCCACCGAGGCGCCGAAATATTCCGACCGTCCGCCGGCGGTGTCGCTCTCTGCGCCGGCGGCTCCGGCGGTGACCACGCCCGTAACGACTGCAGCGCCGGTCACCACAACCAAGCCCGCCACCAAGTCCACGGCGAAGGCAGACAAGCCGAAGTCCAAGCGCAGCTGGACCGAGCGCCGCATCATCAGCGAGCTGCACCGCCACGGCATCTATTGGTAAGCCGCGGACCTGTACCCCAATCTCGCCGTCATGCCCGGGCTCGACCCGCCTGCGCGGCCGAAGCCGCTTCGGCGAGGCGAAGGCCCCCTGCTCCAAGAACGTGAATGGCCGGGACAAGCCCGGCCATGACGCGAGAGTTTTGATCTGATCGGTGAAGCTTACTGCGAAACCGTCTGCACCACGCTTGCGATCGGACGCGTGGTCGTGCTTGCGGTCGGCACCTTCATGTCCTTCATCAGCGCCTCGTCATATTCCGGCAGCGTCTGGAAGGTCGTCTTGGCCTTCATCTGCACGACCTTGTAGCCGCCGGCCTTGAGCCGCGCGAGCAGCGTCGGCATGGCCAGGCCGGTATTCTTCTGGAAATCGTGCATCAGGATGATGCCCTTGCCGAGCTTGTCGAGCCTGGTCATCACGGTCTCGACGATCTTCTCCGGCGTCGCACCCTTCCTGAAATCGAAGGAGTCGATTTCGGTCGAGAACATCGCGACGTTGCGGGTGCCGAAATAGGCCACCATCGCGGGATTGTGCTGAAGCTGCGGGAAGCGGAAGAACGGCGCCGGGTTGGTGCCGAGCGCAAATCTCACCGCGCTAAAGCCCTTCTCGACTTCGTCCTTGACCTGCTGCTCCGTCAGCTTCTTGCTGTTCAGGTTGACATGCGACCAGGTGTGCGTGCCGACCGTGTGGCCCTGGGCCAGCACCTGTTTCAGGATTTCCGGATGATAGGTCGCGTGCTTGCCGACCGAGAAGAACAGGCCCTTTGTGCATTCGTCCGCGAGTGCCTTCAGAACCGTGGGCGTATTGACCGGCCACGGACCGTCGTCGAAGGTCAGCACGACTTCCTTCTCGGTGAGAAAGTCGAACTGCTTGAAGTGCTCGAAGCCGAAGCCTGGACCGCCGGTGGTGTCGATCTCGACGACGCGGGAGACGCCCAGCGCGTTCGGATTGGCGCAGGCCTGTCTCGGCTGGACGGGCAGAGCGGGGGCGGGAGCCGGCGCAGCC
>NZ_JALBHA010000485.1:0-4750 GCF_023006445.1 Bradyrhizobium sp. SHOUNA76 | reverse complement strand
CGTCGCGGCTGCTGATTGCCGCCAATCCGTCGCTGCAACGTGCCTCCGCCGAGATCGGCGACACGCTGTTCCTGACGGTTCGCACCGGCAACGACACGCTGTGCGTCGACCGCAGGATCGGCGTCTATCCGATCCAGGTGCTGTCGATCGAGATCGGCGCGCGCCGGCCGCTCGGCGTCTCCAGCGCGGGCGTCGCCATCCTCGCCGCGATGCCGGCGCAGGATGCGCGAAAGATCGTCACAGCGAACGAAAAAAGGTTCGAGGCGTACCAGACCGACGTCGCCGCCGTGATAAGCCATGTCACCACGGCGCGGCGGCGAGGCTACAACATGAGAGAGATCGGCCTCGTGCAGGGCACGAAATCGATCTCGACCTGGATCAAGACCCCGGATGGGCAGCCGGCGGCGGCGATCACGGTCTCCGCCGTTCGGACGAGGCTCGGACCAAGGCGCGAGCAGGAGGTTGCGGAGATATTGCTGCGGGAGGCGCGGATCATCGAGCAGGCCATTCGCGGCTAAGCACGGACGGCGCTGCTTCGCCTCTCCCGCCTGCGGGAGAGGCCGACGCGCTCGCAGAGCGCGGCGGGTGAGGGCTCTCACCACGCAGGGACATCCGCTGCAATCCTCGACAATCCCGACGCGGAGATACCCCCACCCCCAGCCCTCCCCCGCAAGCGGGAGAGGGAGCGCATCGTCTTCACGGCGCTATCAATGGGCTGACTTCGTGCGCCATTTTGTGGCACAACGCCTCCACCACCGACAGACCCAACGAGGCCACGCATGCCCGCGCCAAAACCGCCTGCCTTCGAGACCCTGAGCCTGCATGCGGGCCAGCATCCGGACCCTGCGACCGGGGCCCGCGCGGTGCCGATCTACCAGACCACGTCCTACGTGTTCCAGGACTCCGATCACGCGGCTGCGCTGTTCAACCTGGAGCGCGCCGGCCACATCTATACGCGCATCTCCAATCCGACCACCGGCGTGCTGGAGGAGCGGCTCGCGGCACTGGAGGGCGGCGTCGGCGCGATCTGCACCGCGAGCGGCATGGCCGCGCTGCATCTGGCGATCGCGACGCTGCTCAATGCCGGCGATCACATCGTGGCGTCGAGCTCGCTCTATGGCGGCACCATCAATTTGCTGGCGCACACGCTGCCGCGCTTCGGCATCACCACGACGTTTGTGAAACCGCGCGATCTCGACGCGTTCCGCAGCGCCATCAAGCCGAACACGAAGCTCGTGATCGGCGAGACCATCGGCAATCCGGGGCTGGAGGTGCTCGACATTCCCAAGGTCGCGCAGATCGCGCATGACGCGAAGATTCCGCTGCTGATCGACAACACCTTTGCCACGCCCTATCTGAGCCGTCCGATCGAACTCGGCGCCGACATCGTCATGCATTCCGCGACCAAATGGATCGGCGGCCACGGCATCGCGATCGGCGGCGCCATCGTCGACGGCGGCCGGTTCGACTGGCGCGCATCGGGAAAGTTCGCCGTGCTGACCGAGCCCTATGGCGGCTATCACGGCATCGTCTTCGACGAGCAGTTCGGTACGGCCGCCTTCATCATGCGCGCGCGCACCGAGGGCCTGCGCGATTTCGGCGCCTGCCTGTCGCCGACCAACGCGTTCCAGCTGCTGCAGGGCGTCGAGACGCTCGGCGTGCGCATGGACCGCCACATGCAGAACACGCATCTCGTGCTGGAGGCACTGAAGTCCAACAAGGCCGTCGACTGGGTGCTGCATCCCTCGCTGGAGACGCACACGGACTATCAGCTCGCAAAGCAGCTCCTGCCCCGCGGCGCCGGCTCGATCATCTCCTTCGGCATCAAGGGCGGGCGACCCGCGGGCCGCAAGTTCATCGAGAGCCTGCGCATGATCAGCCATCTCGCCAATGTCGGCGACGCCAAGACGCTGGTGATCCACCCGGCCTCGACCACGCATCAGCAGATGGATTCCGAACAGCTCAAGGCTGCCGGCATCGGCGAGGAGCTGGTGCGGCTGTCGGTCGGCATCGAGACCGCGAGCGACATCATCGACGATCTCGCCCAAGCGCTGCGCATCTCGCAAAAGGTCTGACACCATGAATCTCTCCGTCAACGGCGTTGATGTGTTTGTCGCAACCGGCGGCCGCGACTTCGACAAATCCCTGCCCGCGGTCGCCTTCATCCATGGCGCCGGCTTCGACCATTCGAGCTGGGCGCTGCATACGCGCTGGTTCGCCCATCACGGCTTTGCCGTGCTGGCACCTGATCTCCCCGGTCACGGCCGCTCGGCCGGACCTTCGCTCCGCAGCATCGCAGAGATGGCCGACTGGACGGCGGCGCTGCTCGACGCGGCTGGCAGCTCGAAGGCGCATCTGATCGGCCATTCCATGGGATCGCTGATCTCGCTGGAGACCGCCGCGCGGCATCCCGACAAGGTGTCCGCGCTGAGCCTGATCGGCACTGCCGCGACCATGACGGTCGGCCCGGATTTGCTGAAGGCAGCCGAGGCCAACTCGCAGGACGCAAACGATATGGTGTCGATCTGGGGCCTTGGCTTCAACGCGGAGCTCGGCGGCAGTCTCGCGCCGGGCCTATGGATGCATGGCGGCGCGCAGGCGGTGCTGAAGGCTTGCGAACCCGGCGTGCTGTTCAGGGATTTGTCGGCCTGCAATGCCTACGCGAATGCGCTTGCCGCCGCCGCGAGCGTGAAGGTGCCGACAACGCTGATCCTCGGCGAGCGGGACATGATGACACCGGCGAAGGCCGGCAAGGCTCTCGCTGCGGCAATCCCGCATGCGAAGACCGTCCTGGTGCCGGGCGCCGGTCACATGATCATGGCCGAGCGCCCTGATGAACTGCTGGCCGCCTTACGGAACTGAAAAGGATCAATCGTCCGCGCCCGTCGAAGCTGATCAGCTCAAACGCCTCCCCCGCTCGGAGAACACCGCGCGTGCGGCGCGTTCGGCCTCGCGCGCCGAGCGGAACTGGCGGCCTTCGAGGCTGTCGAATAGGCGCTCGGAGGAGAAGAAGCGGAAGCCGCGTGCATCTCGCGTGACGATGCCGGCGGCGAGGTCGTGGATCTCGATGATGTAGGCGTTCGACTGGGTCTGGGGCATGGCTGCTCGTTCGCCGATGGCTCGGCGTTCCTGTTTGGGGATTCTTGGTGCTGGGAGGTGCTAGGAGGCGGTCAGCAACAACAACAGGCGCCCGTGGCCGCCGAGACACAGCGCCTCGTCATGCACGCATGCATGTCATCAGGATTGCGCTGGTGATCGGTTCTCATATCGCAGCTTGGGCTCGAGAAGCAGTTTCAATGCTCCGAATATCGAGCGATTAATGCGTTCGGTCAATGAAATGGCTATCCATATTTGTCGTGAGCGCGCTGGGGCGTTTCTCTCGCAGCAAGCGCCGACAGGCGGATTCATCTCGCGCGGCCGACATCGGCTGCGACGATATGCTGGGCTTTGTAGGGTGGGCAAAGCGAAGCGTGCCCACCATGTGCGTGTAACTGGAGAGAGTTCGCGGGCACGGCGCAAGTGCGCCTTTGCCCACCCTACGATTCTTTTCGTGAGGAGAGAGACCCCTCACCCAAGAAAGGTCACCACATCGTCGCGGCCGCGCGGGCGGGCCAGGCGCGATCGTATTCTTCGCCGCCGACCTTATTCTCGCTCATCTCGGCGAGGATCTGGCCGGGCGTTGGCAGCGTCTTCGGGTCGACGCGCTTGTCGGGATTCCAGAGGTCGGAGCGCACGATGGCGCGGGCGCACTGGAAGTAGATTTCGTCCACATTCATCACCATGACGCTGCGCGGCGCCTTGCCTTCGACCTTGAACGAGGCCAGCAGTTCGGGATCGACCGAGAGATGGGCGCGGCCGTTGACGCGGGTCGCGTTGCCGGAGCCGGGGATCAGAAACATCAGCGACACCCTGGGATCGCGCACGATGTTGCGCAAGGAATCGACGCGGTTGTTGCCACGGCGATCCGGCAGCATCAGCGTCTTGGGATCGTGGATGCGGACGAAGCCGGGCAGATCGCCACGCGGCGAGCAGTCGATCCCTTCCGGCCCAATGGTGGCGAGCGCCGCGAACGGCGCCTTCTCGATGAAAACCCGATAGAGCGGCGTGACGTGGTCTGCGACTTTCACGGTCGAGGCATCGTTGGTGACGCCGTAGATGGCCTCCAGCTGTTCGACCGTTTCGATCACCGACATTCCGTTCTCCTTGCCGTACCGGCTATTCCTGCCAGCCTTGATTCCTGATCACGCGCAGGAGCTGGCGGCTATGATAGTCCGCGGTGCCGGCGTTGAGGATGGTGACATCGGCAGGCGTCGAGGCGTTGTCGACGCTGCGGGTGAGGCGCTCGGCGATGTTGCCGTCGCTGTGCCGCGCGCGCGCGGCAAGCCGGGCGGCCAACATCTCCGGTGGCGCAGTGACCGCGACCACCACGACATTCCCATAGGTCTGGCGAAGTGCGGAGATCACCGTGCGCGAGACGTTGACGACGACCGTGCGCTCGGCGCGGATATCGTCGTTGATCCCGGTCGACAAGGCGTAGGAGTGCCCGTGCGCCTCCCAATGCACCGCGAAATCGCCGTGCTCGCGCGCACGACGGAATTCGTCTGATGTCACCGCGATGTTGTCCTCGTCGGCGGAGGATTCGCGCGTGACGACACGGCGCGGAAAGACGACGCTGGGGTCATCGACGCACGCCGCCCGCGCCAGTCGCAGCAGCGTGTCCTTGCCGGCGCCGCTGGGACCGACCACGAGC
>NZ_JALBHA010000484.1:0-4803 GCF_023006445.1 Bradyrhizobium sp. SHOUNA76 | reverse complement strand
ATTGCCGGCCGCTCGCTGATGCGCGCGCTGGCGGGCCTGCGCTCGTTCGGCCGCTTTCTCGAGCGCGAAGGCAAGGGCAAGGTCGGCGCGCTCTCTGCCATTCGCGCCCCGAAGGTCGCAAAGAGTCTGCCAAAGCCGCTGCCGATGGCATCCGCAAAGCGTCTCGCCGATGCCGACGAGCGCGCCGGCGAGGATCGCGAGACCTGGATTCTGGCGCGCGATGCTGCCGTCATGGCGCTGCTGTACGGCTCGGGCCTGCGCATCTCCGAAGCGTTGGGGTTGCAGCGCCGCGAGGTGCCGCGGCCGGGCGAAGGCGACGTGCTCGTCGTCACAGGCAAAGGCAACAAGACCCGCATGGTGCCGGTGCTGCAGAATGTGCTGGAGCTGGTGCAGGAATACGTTGCGATGTGCCCGTATCCGTTGCCTGCGGACGGCCCGATCTTCGTCGGCGCGCGCGGCGGCCCCTTGAGCCCGCGCATCATCCAGCTCGCAATGGAGCGGCTGCGCGGCGCGCTCGGCCTGCCCGACAGCGCCACGCCGCACGCGCTCCGGCATTCCTTCGCCACGCATCTGCTGTCACGCGGCGGGGACTTGCGCGCCATCCAGGAATTGCTCGGCCATTCCTCGCTCTCGACCACGCAGGTCTATACCGGCATCGATTCCGAGCGCCTGCTGGAAGTCTACGCCAGCGCGCATCCGCGGCGGTGACTCCTCACGAGCTCTCGTGCCCCGGACGCAGCGCAGCGCTCCTTCAGCGGAGCGCTGCAGAGCCGGGGCCCATCCCACCGCGTGATCGCCTGTAGCTTCTGGGTCCCGGGTCAGCGTCGCAGCGTTGCACGCCGCGCCGCGTCCGGGACACGAGAGCCGACAAGACTGACACAGTCCCGTCACAACGCGCGTGCCTCTTGCGCGGCGCCCGCGGTTCGGTCAATCGTTGCGGAACCGAGGCAGGAGAGACTTATGAGCGCACATGAAAGCATGGAGCACGCCGAGCACGCCGAACACGCGTCCGGCTCGAACAAGAAGATCGCGCTCCTGATCGCCGTTCTGGCGCTGTTCCTGGCGATCTCGGAGACGCTCGGCAAGGGCGCCCAGACCGAATCGATCAGCAAGAACGTCGAGGCCGCTAATCTCTGGGCGTTCTTCCAGGCCAAGAGCATCCGCCGCACCGTGGTGATCACCGCGGCCGAGCAGGGCAAGCTGACGCTGGGCGGGACGAGCGACGACGCCATGAGGGCGACGGTGCAGAAGCAGGTCGACGACTGGACCAAGACTGCGCAGCGCTACCGCTCCGAGCCCGAGACCGGCGAAGGCACCGAGCAACTCGCGGAGAAGGCCAAGCACGCCGAGCACGACCGCGACGAGGCGACCGCGAAATACCACCATTTCGAGCTGGCGTCGGCCGCGTTCCAGATCGGCATCGTGCTGGCCTCGGCCACCATCATCACCGGCATGTTCGCGCTGGCCTATGTCGGCGGCATCCTGACGCTCGCCGGCCTTTTCATGACCGCGCTCGGCCTGTGGTGGCCGCATCTGCTGCACTTGCATTGAGGGGGGTGGGGCGCGCGGCTGCTAATTCCGTCATCCTGAGGTGCGAGGCATGGGACGCGACGCGTCCCATGGGGGACCTCGAAGGATGAACGGCCGAGCTGCAGCCGGGCCGTGGCCCCTCGAGGGCCGCTGAAGAAGCGGCCACCTCCAGCGACAACGGCTTCGCCGTTGCGCGGGCGTGACGGTGAGAGACTGATTGTGTGGACGCTCACCGCGCCTGGTGCACGCTCTTCCTGAAGCGCTGGATCAAACGCAGCGTACGTGACGACCACCCCTCCCCGTTGCCGGCGATCAGCTCGCGGATGCGGCGCTTGACCGGGTCGACCAGTTCGGCGGCCTTGGCGCGCACCTTCAGCACGAGGTCGTAGATCCGCTCGAACCAGTGCATCTCCAAGAGCTTGTCGCGCGTCACGTCGAACACGAAGGCGGTGACGCCGACGCCGAGCAGCTTTGCGAAAACGATCGTGAAGATCGCGCTGGTCCAGTACTCATGCGTGAGCAGCCACAGGCCGACCAGCTTGAGCGGAAACAGCGGGACGATGGGGACCGCGAACACGATCAGCGTCGTGGCCGGCGACAGCGCATCGACCCGCTCCGTCAGCCATTGCTTGAAGCGCGCCAGCGGAATCGCCGCGACAATCCGCGCGACGATCGGCTCGAGATGGTCCCACAGCCAAGCTTCGATCAGGAAGACGATCGCAAGCAGGACCCAGACCGGTTGAAGAAGGCGGCGCAGCATGTGTTTCCCGCCCGATTCGGTCCTGGGCGCGTGCTTACATATGGATGGCCCGCTTGCCGACTGCAAGCGCGGCCTCCTTGATGGCCTCCGAGCGGGTCGGATGGGCGTGACAGGTGCGCGCGAGATCCTCCGCACTGCCGCCAAACTCCATGAGAACGCAGGCTTCATGGATCATTTCGCCGGCTTCGCGGCCGATAATGTGCACGCCGAGCACGCGATCGGTCTTCGCATCTGCGAGGATCTTCACAAAGCCGTCAGTGGTCTGATTGACCTTGGAGCGGCCGTTGGCGGTAAAGGGGAACTTTCCGACGGTATAGGCTGTGCCTGCCTGCTTCAGTTCCTCCTCGGTCTTGCCGACGGAGGACACTTCCGGCGTGGTATACACGACGCCTGGGATCACATCGTAATTCACGTGACCGGCCTGGCCTGCGATGATCTCGGCCACCGCAACGCCTTCATCCTCGGCCTTGTGCGCAAGCATCGGGCCCGCGACGACGTCGCCGATGGCGTAGACGCCCTTCAGGCTGGTGGCGAAATGCGGATCGATCTGCACGCGGCCACGGGGATCAAGCGCAACGCCGGCCTCCTTCAGGCCGAGAGCGTCCGTGTACGGCACGCGGCCGATGCTGACCAGCACGACGTCGGCTTCCAGCGTCTCGGCGGCGCCGCCGGCGGCGGGCTCGATCGTCGCCTTCAGCGACTTGCCGGAGGTGTCGACGGCGGTGACCTTGGCGCCAAGCTTGAACGCAAAACCCTGCTTTTCCAGGATGCGTTGGAATTGCTTGGCGATCTCGCCGTCCATGCCGGGAAGGATGCGATCCAGGAATTCGACCACCACGACTTCGGCGCCGAGGCGATGCCAGACCGAGCCGAGCTCGAGGCCGATCACGCCGGCGCCGACGATCAGCAGCTTGCCGGGGACCTTGTCCAGCGACAGCGCGCCGGTCGAGGACACGATGCGCTTCTCGTCGATCTCGATCCCCTTCAGACGCGCGATGTCCGAGCCGGTGGCGATGACGATGTTCTTGGTGTCGACGACTTGCGACTTGCCGTCGGCGGAGACCTCGACCTTGCCGCTGCCGAGGATCTTGCCGGTGCCCTTGAGCACGTCGATCTTGTTCTTCTTCATCAGGAACTCGACGCCCTTGACGTTGCCGTCGATGCCCTGCTGCTTGAAATTCATCATCGCGGGAAGATCGAGCTTCGGCGACGAGACCGACACACCCATTTTCGCGAAGGAATGGCCGGCTTCCTCGAACATTTCGGAGGCGTGCAGCAGCGCCTTCGACGGCATGCAGCCGACATTGAGGCAGGTGCCGCCGAGCGTGGCGTTCTTTTCGACCACGGCGACCTTCATGCCGAGCTGGCTGGCGCGGACCGCGCAGACATAACCGCCCGGTCCGGTGCCGATCACAACGAGGTCATAAGTCATGGAATGCTCCGTCACGTCTATTCATCAGGGTTGAGCCATTGCGATCGATCGTCGACAGGCCGAGGCATCCGTCCCTCAAGCAATTGCCGAAGATAGCGCGGCGACACTGCGCCGGTTGCTTCGATCAGCCAGTACAGGTAGTCGCGCGGACCGCCATTCAGGTAGGGCGGCGACGACATGGGCTTGAACAACGTCGGCAATTTTTCGGTCACCGACAGATTGTTGAGTATCGAGCCGAGCTCTTGAACCACGTGCCACGCCAAGGGGTCATCAATGTCGATGGTGAGATTGATGTGCCAGCTTTCATCCCGATGGAGATGGTGCGCATCCGCCTTGGTCCCCGGAATCCGCCCGATGAATCCTTTCAGATCTTCGAACATATCTTCGCGGAATTCGTTCGCAGGCATTCAACGTCCACCCGAGACGTCAAGGATGGCGCTGGTGACATAGGAAGCCTCGTCCGACATCAGCCAGACGATGGCGTTGGCGATTTCATCCGCGGTACCGACGCGCTTCATCGGCACCAGATGGGCCAGACGATGGGCGCGGTCGGGCTCGCCGCCGGCGGCGTGGATCTCTGTGTCGATCAGACCGGGGCGAATGCCTGCGACGCGGATGCCCTCGTTCGCAACCTCATAACCGAGGCCGATGGTGAAGGAATCGATCGCGCCCTTGGAGGCCGCATAGTCGACATAGGTGTTGGGCGCGCCGAGCCTGGCTGCGACCGACGACAGGTTGACGATGACGCCGCCCTTGCCGCCGTGCTTGGTCGACATCCGCTTCACCGCCTCGCGCGCGCAGAGGATGGAGCCGGTGACGTTGACGGCCATCACGCGCTGGATGCGCTCGGCCGACATCTCGTCGACGCGCACGCCGCTTTGACCGACGATGCCGCCATTGTTGACGAGCGCGCCGAGCGTGCCGAACTTGTCGGCTTCCTTGAACAGGTCGATGATGTCGCGTTCCTCGGCGACATCGCATTTCACCGCGATCGCCTTGCCGTTGCTGGCCGCGATCTGCGCGACCACCTCGTCGGCGGCGGTCTTGTTGCTGGCATAGCCGACCACGACACGAAAGCCGC
>NZ_JALBHA010000483.1:0-4804 GCF_023006445.1 Bradyrhizobium sp. SHOUNA76 | reverse complement strand
GGCTCCGATGGCCGCCCAGGCTGGTCCGGTTCCGGGTACGCAGCCGACCGTGGTGCCGCCGCTGCCCGCGCCGGTCACCGTGCGCTAAGAACTCCACGACATCTGATAGAGCGAAGGGCGTGCCACCGGCACGCCCTTCGTCGTTTCAGGCCAGCTTGCGCGGCAACTCGCGGCCCCCAGTGAAGGCGTCGATCGCCTCGACCATCTGGCCATAGTGGATGCGCAAGCCGTCCTCGGTGGCGTAGCCGAGATGCGGCGTCAGCACGAGATTGTCGAGCTTGCGGAAGGGATGGTCGACCGGTAGCGGCTCGACCGCGAACACGTCAATGCCGGCGCCCGCGATCTTGCGCTGCTGCAAGGCCTCGAGCAGCGCCTGCTCGTCCACGATCGGCCCGCGCGCGGTGTTGACGAGAAAGGCCGTCGGCTTCATTCGCGCGAGATCGGCAGCGCCGACCAGCCCGCGCGAGCGCTCGCTCAGCACCACATGGATGGTGACGATGTCAGCCTTGGCGAACAGCTCCTCCTTGGTGGCGTAGCCGACGCCTGCGCCTGCGCACTTCTCCGGCGTGAGATTCGGGCTCCAGGCGATCACGTTCATGCCGAAGGCCTTGGCGATCCCGGCCATCTTGCTGCCGAGCTTGCCGAGCCCGACGATGCCGAGCGTCATTCCCTCGATCTCGACGCCCGCAAAGGTCTGCCAGGGCTCGCCGGCATGCATGCGCGCATTCTCGCGGCCGATGCCGCGCGTCAGCTCCAGGATCAGGCCCATGGTCAGCGGTGCCGTGGGATCGCGCGAATATTGCGTGCCGCCGATCGCCACATTGCGTGCCGTCGCGGCTTCCATGTCGATCGCGGCATTGCGCATGCCTGAGGTGAGCAGCAGCTTCAGCTTCGGCAAGCTCTCGAACAGGCTCTTGGGGAATGCGGTGCGCTCACGCATCGCGCAGATGATCTCGAAGTCGGCGAGCGCGCTTACTGCGGCCTGTTCGGAGGCGAAGGGATGGCTGAACACGGTGACGTCGAGACGGTCGGACAGTTTCTGCCAGTCGGCGACGTCGAGTGCGAGGTTGAAATAGTCGTCGAGAATTGCACAGCGCAGCCGGCTCATCAGCGTTCATCCATGGCGAGAGGTGAGGGCGCCAGGCGAGCGCCGTCGTCGGAACCAAGCCATGGTTGCGCGCAATCACGCCTGCGCGCAAGTCGCTCGCGCCTTCAAAAATCCGACAGGGGAGCGGCGCTCAGAGGTCGCGGGGCTTCAGGCGGAACGGCGCATCCATGCCGTGCTTGGCGCGCCAGGCGGGGCCGGGGCCGCGCATGTAGTGCAGTTCGGGCCGGTAGGGATTGAAGGCGGTGGCGAAGAAGCGCTTCCAGAATCCCTTGATCTCCGAGGCGAAGTCGGAGATGTGGCCGGCTTCTGCCGGAACAGGAAGAGAATGGGTCTCGATCAGAGCCATGATGCGGCCTCGCTTTGCTCCCGTTCGTTCTGAGCGGGTGGCGCTGTTTCCGCGCGAAACCGAGCTTTCGGCCTGATTTATTAAAAGATGGTTTCAATTGTCCGGATCGGTGGCCGGATGGTGACCGTCCCGTATTCATCCGTGGTGAACGGACGGAAAACATTGCCCTTTGGGGACGGGATCGCTACATCGCAGGCGAAGCAAATTTCCTCAAATCGAAGGTTTTCGGGACCGATGGCGCGCCAGTTCATCTATTTCATGCAGGGCCTGACCAAGAGCTACCCGACCCGGAAGGTGCTCGACAACATCCATCTGTCATTCTACCCGGACGCCAAGATCGGCGTGCTCGGCGTCAACGGCTCGGGCAAGTCGACGCTGCTCAAGATCATGGCTGGCCTCGACAAGGAGTATAACGGCGAGGCCTGGGTCGCGCAGGGCGCCCGCGTCGGCTATCTCGAGCAGGAGCCGCATCTCGATCCCGCACTCAGCGTGCGCGAGAACGTCATGCTGGGCGTCGCCAAGCAGAAGGCCATCCTCGATCGCTACAATGAGCTGGCGATGAACTACTCCGAGGAAACCGCCGACGAGATGACCAAGCTGCAGGACGAGATCGAGGCCCAGGGCCTCTGGGATCTCGACAGCAAGGTCGACCAGGCCATGGACGCGCTGCGCTGCCCGCCCGACGATGCCGACGTGACGAAGCTCTCCGGCGGTGAGCGTCGCCGCGTCGCCCTGTGCAAGCTGCTGCTCGATCAGCCCGAATTGCTGCTGCTGGACGAGCCGACCAACCATCTCGACGCCGAGTCGGTGTCGTGGCTCGAAGGCCATTTGCGCTCCTATCCCGGCGCGATCCTGATCGTGACCCACGATCGCTACTTCCTCGACAACGTCACGAGCTGGATTCTCGAGCTCGATCGCGGCAAGGGCATTCCCTACGAGGGCAATTACTCGTCCTGGCTGGTGCAGAAGCAGAAGCGGCTGGAGCAGGAAGGACGCGAGGACGCCGCGCATCAGAAGACGATCGCCCGCGAGCAGGAATGGGTCGCGTCCTCGCCGAAGGCGCGCCAGGCCAAGTCGAAGGCGCGCTATCAGCGCTACGAGGAGCTGCTCAAGCAGGCGAGCGAGAAGCAGACCCAGACCGCGCAGATCATCATCCCCGTCGCCGAGCGGCTCGGCGCCAACGTGGTCGATTTCGAAGGCCTCAGCAAAGGCTATGGCGATCGCCTCCTGATCGACGATCTCACCTTCAAGCTGCCGCCTGGCGGCATCGTCGGTGTGATCGGCGCCAACGGCGCCGGCAAGACCACGCTGTTCAAGATGATCACCAAGCAGGAAACGCCGGACAAGGGCACGATCACGGTCGGCGAGACCGTGCATCTCGGCTATGTCGACCAGTCGCGCGACGCGCTCGACGGCAACAAGAACGTGTGGGAGGAGATCTCCGGCGGCAACGAGCTGATCCTGCTCGGCAAGAAGGAGGTCAACTCGCGCGGCTATTGCTCGTCGTTCAACTTCAAGGGTGCCGACCAGCAGAAGAAGGTCGGCGCGCTCTCCGGCGGTGAACGCAACCGCGTGCATCTCGCCAAGATGCTGAAGTCCGGCGCCAACGTCCTGCTGCTCGACGAACCGACCAACGACCTCGACGTCGACACGCTGCGCGCGCTCGAAGAGGCGCTGGAGGATTTTGCTGGCTGCGCCGTCATCATCAGCCATGACCGCTGGTTCCTCGACCGTATCGCGACCCACATCCTGGCCTTCGAAGGCGACAGCCACGTCGAATGGTTCGAAGGCAACTTCCAGGATTACGAGAAGGACAAGATGCGCCGGCTCGGCCAGGACAGCATCATTCCGCACCGCGTGAAGTACAAGAAGCTGACGCGGTGATGGCGGCATGATGCAGCGGGCGCTCATCGCTGCGGTGATCGCGGTCACCTGCGGCTCGTCACCCGCCCGCGCCGCCGATGCCGCGTTCACGCAGTTCATCGCCTCGCTGTGGCCGGAGGCGCAGGCCGAAGGCGTCTCGCGCAAGACGTTCGACGAGCAGACGCGCGGGCTCGAGCCGGACTACAAGCTGCCCGACCTGATTCTGCCCGGGCGCCCCGCGCTAGGCGCACCGTCGCAGGCCGAGTTCGTGCAGGTGCCGGCGGATTACGTCAAGGAAGCCTCGATCGCGCGGCTAGCAGGCGAGGGTCAGCGGCTGCTGCAGAAATATCGTCCAGCGCTCAGCGAGATCGAGAAGAAGTCCGGCGTGCCCGCGACCGTCATGCTCGCGATCTGGGGCCGCGAGACCGATTACGGCCGCTACACGCTGCCTTACGATCTCGTCCGCGTGCTGGCGACGCAGGCCTATGTCGGCCGTCGCAAGGACCAGTACCGCACCGAATTCATCCTCTCGCTGAAGATCCTCGGCGAGGGCGTGGTGACGCGCAAGGACATGCGCTCGTCCTGGGCGGGCGCCACAGGGCTCACGCAGTTCCTGCCGTCGGAATATTACAAGCACGGCGTCGACTTCGACGGCGACGGTCGCATCGACATCTGGCATTCCGTGCCCGATGCGCTGGCCTCCGCGGCACAGCAGCTCGTCAACAAGGGCTGGCAGAGCGGCGTGCGCTGGGCCTACGAGGTGCAGGCGCCGGCCAAGGTCGATTGCACCAGTGGCGTGCCCGAGGTGACGAAGCCGATCGGCCAGTGGTTGCGCGAAGGTTTTGTGCCGGTGCGCGGGCAAAAGCTCAGCGCGGCCGAGCAGGCGCAGCCGGCTTCGCTGCTCCAGCCGGAAGGCATCTACGGCCCGTCGTTCCTGACCACGAAGAATTACTTCGTCATCAAGGAATACAATTTCTCCGACCTCTATGTGCTGTTCGTCGGCCATCTCAGCGACCGCATGACGAGCCCGCTTCCGTTCGCAACGCCCTGGGCTGCATCCAAGCAATTGCGCACCAAGGATGTCGAGACGATGCAGCGCGGCCTCACCCGCGTCGGGCTCTACAAGGACAAGATCGACGGCAAGGCCGGCATGCTGACGCGGGCGGCGCTCGGCGCCTATCAGAAGTCGGCCGGCCTCAAGGTTGATTGCTGGCCGAGCGAAGAGGTGCTGCGCTCGATCCAGGCGGCGCGGTAGCGCAGGGGCAAAAGAAAAGCCCGGCCGAGGGTCTCGGCCGGGCTTCGATCGCGGCGCTGGTGAGCGCCGTGCGATCAGATCAGTAGCAAACGCGAACCGGGCGAACGACCCAGCCGTAGCCGTCCCAATAACGCTGACGCTGCCAATAGCAGGGCGCGGGCGGCGGGGGCTCGGCGACGTAAACCGGACCGCCGTAAGCGGGGCGGCTCGACGCGATGGCGCCGCCGACGAT
>NZ_JALBHA010000482.1:0-4825 GCF_023006445.1 Bradyrhizobium sp. SHOUNA76 | reverse complement strand
GGATCCGCAAGCTGCCGCGCCCCAGCTGCGCGTCACCAGCTTCACCCAGCTCGTCGCGCTCGCCGGGCAGAAGCGCGATATCATGACCAAGAGCGCGCTCGAAGGCGACATGCGCCTCGTCCGTTTCGAGGAGGGCCGGCTGGAGGTCGCGCTCGAGCCGAACGCGGCGAAGACCATGATCTCCGAGCTCGCGAAGAAGTTCGAGCAGTGGACCGGCCGGCGCTGGACCATCGTCGTGTCCAACGAGCAGGGCCAGCCGACGCTGCGCTCGGTGAACCAGGCCGCCAAGCAGGAGCATGCGCGTACCGCCGAGGCCGATCCGCGCGTGCAGGAGGTGCTGTCGCGTTTCCCTGGCGCAAAGGTCGTCGAGGTCCGCAGGCTTGCCCCCGAGACGCCGGAAACCAATATAAACACCGACTATGGCAGTGACGATCCGCCCGACGGTTCCGACGGCGACGACGATCTCTAGAGCCAGTCTTTTCAAGGACGAGTACCGATGGCTGATTTTCTCGGCATGATGAAGCAGGCGGCGCAGCTGCAATCCAAGATGCAGGAGATGCAGGAGCAACTCGCCAACGTGGAAGTCGAGGGCATCTCCGGCGGCGGCCTCGTCGCCGTGCGTATGACCGCGAAGATGGACGTGAAGGGCATCAAGATCGATCCCTCGCTGATGAAGCCGGAAGAGCGCGAGGTGCTGGAAGACCTGCTCGTCACCGCCATGGGCGATGCGCGCCGCAAGGCGGAGACGGCGATGCAGGAGAAGATGCAGGCTCTCACCGGTGGGCTCGGCCTGCCGCCGGGGTTGTTCGGCCAGTAACATGGGCGCTGTTGCAGGTCCCGAAATCGAACGGCTGGTCCAGCTGCTCGCACGGCTGCCGGGCCTCGGTCCGCGCTCGGCGCGGCGCGCGGCGCTGCACCTGATCAAGAAGCGCGAAGCGCTGATGATGCCGTTGTCCTCGGCCCTCCAGGTCGCGCTCGACAAGGTCCAGGTCTGCAAGACCTGCGGCAACATCGACACGCAAAATCCCTGCACCGTCTGCACCGATCCGAAGCGCGATCCTGCGATCATCGTCGTCGTCGCCGACGTTGCCGACCTCTGGGCGTTGGAGCGGGCCAATGCCACCCAGGGGCGCTATCATGTGCTGGGCGCGACATTGTCGCCGCTCGACGGCGTCGGCCCGCAGGACCTGACCATCGACGCTCTGGTCGCGCGCGCCCATGATTCGCAGGTGCACGAAATCATCCTGGCGCTGAATGCGACGGTGGACGGCCAGACCACGGCGCACTACATCACCGACCTGCTTCAGGACGCCAATGTGAAGGTGACGCGGCTCGCCCACGGGGTTCCCGTCGGCGGCGAGCTTGATTATCTCGATGAAGGTACGCTATCGGCAGCAATGCGGCAGCGGACCCTGTTCTAGCAATCCCTGAGATCTCACGGAACGGACGACATGACGAAACTTTTCGCCACACGATTGGCTTTGGTCGCGACGATGGCGATGCTGGTGACCCCGGCGATCGCCGCACCGCAGGGTGACGACGCTCCGCCGCCGTCGAAGCCCGGCAAGCCGATCAACAATGGCGACGTGCTGTCGGGCGAGCTGAACGCGATGAAGGTGCGCGACGGCAAGAACGGCAAACGGATTCCGATGTACCAGATCACGTCCGAGCCGCGTCGCTTGCCGGCGCCGAACGGGCTGTGCAATCTCGAGACCGGCCCCGAGACCTTCCAGCTCGTCACCTCCAGCGACGCGCAGGCCACGCAGCTCAAATCGTTCGTCGGCAAGGAAATCTCCGTCAAGGTCGACGAGATCGCCTGCGCCAGCGATGCCGGCCAGATGAGCGAGGCCGTGATCACGAAGTGGAGCCTGATCAAGAAGCAGTAGGCGGCGACGTCGCCTCGCGACGAGCTGCCGTAGGGTGGGCAAAGGCGCAAAGCGCCGTGCCCACCATTTGGACGTGGTGGGCACGCTTCGCTTTGCCCACCCTACGAGACCTCTAAACCCGCACCGGCCCCAGCGCGTCGAAATGCCCGCGCTTTTGCAGCCAGGCCAGCAGCACCAGGCTAGGGATCGCCACCAGCACGCAGATCACGAAGAACAGCGGCCAGCCGGTCGCCGCAGCCACGAAGCCGGCACCTGACGACAGATAAGTCCGTCCCACCGCCGCAAGCGCGGTAAGCAGCGCATATTGCGTCGCCGTGTGCAGCGGGTTCTGGCACAGCGCGGAGAGATAGGCGACGAAGATCACGGTGCCGATGGCGCTGGTGAAATTCTCGGCGCAGATGGCGAAGGCCAGCGCCCATTGATTGGTGCCGACCACGGCCAGCCAGGAGAAGGACAGATTGGCCAGCGCCTGCACCACGCCGCCGATCCAGAGCGATGCCGCCAGCGGATAGCGCCGCGCGACGAAGCCGCCGGCAAAGCCGCCGATCAGGGTCGCAGCTAAGCCGACGCCCTTCACGATCGCCGCATAGTCGTTGCGGGTGAAGCCGAGGTCGATCACGAACGGCGCGGTCATCGTGCCTGAAAAGGCGTCGGTGAACTTGAACAACACGACGAAGGCGAGTGCGGCGAGCGCGTCCTTCCGTGACAAGAATTCCGAGAAAGCGCCGATCGCCGCCTGCAGCACGCGCGTGAACGCGGTCCCTGTTTTCGCAGCAGCTTCAGCCTGGACCGATTGCCCGGGCTCGGTCGCGGCCAGCGCCGTGATCGTCCCGATCAGCACCATCGCCGCCATCACCACATAGCCCCACATCCAGGCTGAGGTGCGGGTGATGCCGGTGCTTTCGAAACCGGAGACGATGAACAGCGCGCCCGCGGTCGAGACCAGCATGCCGATGCGATAGGCCGCGACGTAAGCCGCCATGCCGGCGGCCTGCTCGCTCTCCGGCAGGCTCTCGACGCGGAAGGCATCGACCACGATGTCCTGCGTCGATGACGTCGTCGCCACCAGCAGCGCGCCGAGCGCGACGTAGAACGGGGACTGCGCCGGATCGGTCATCGCCAGCAGCAGGATGGCGACGATCAGCAGCAATTGCGAGAACAGCAGCCAGCCGCGCCGCCGCCCGAAGGCGCGCGTGAACAGCGGCACATGCAGTGCATCCACCAACGGCGCCCACAGGAATTTCAGCGTGTAAGGCGTGCCGACCAGCGCGAACAGCCCGATGGTCTTGAGATCGACCCCGGCCTCGCGCATCCACACCAGCAGCGTCGAGCCCGACAGCGCCAGCGGCAGGCCGGAGGAGAAGCCGAGGAACAACACGATCAGAACCCGCGGCTGCAGGTACACGGCAAGACTTTCGCGCCAGGAGGTCGGGACAGCGGAAGTCGCGGCGGGGGAGGTCGCGTCGGGTGCGGTCATGGGGAGGTGTTAGCAGATTCTGATGGCCAAGAGTGAGATGTCGTCGCCCGGCTTGACCGGGCGATCCAGTATTCCAGAGGCCGGAGTTATGGAGGACCAGCGATCTCCGGATAGAGGTCGTTCCAGTCCGGATTGTCTCTCTCGATCAGCGCGGCCTTCCAGTCACGCTTCCACTTCTTCAGCCGCTTCTCTCTCGTGATCGCGTTCTCGGGGTCATCGAACTGCTCGAAGTAGACCAGCCTCACGACATCGTAGTCTTTCGCGAAGCTCTCGATGAGCTTCAGCTTGTGCTGTGCGACCCGGCGAATGAGGTCGCTGGTTACTCCAAGTAGAGCGTTCCGCCGATCTGCCGTCTCTGGGATACTGGGTCGCCCGGTCAAGCCGGCGACGACAGTGAAATTGGGCTGGCAGCGTACCGGATCTCAGAAGAGAATCACTCCCCCGCCTGGAGCTTCCGCGGAAACAGCTCGCCTGCGCCCGTGGCCACCAGCCGCGACCCTTCCGGCGCGTCGCTCTTGCTGAAATCGAGCTCCTCGATCCGTCCGGCGCGCTTCTCGATCTTGTCGGCGGAGATGAGGATCTGGCGGACGTCCTCGTTCGCATCGGAAAAATGCTTCTGCAGTTTGACCACGCGATCCCTGAGGCGGCCGAGATCGTCGCCCAGCTTGATCACTTCAGTCTGGATCTGGTCGGCGGCATCGCGCATGCGCGCGTCCTTCATGATCTGCTGCATCACCTGGATCGCGAGCATCAAGAGCGAGGGCGACACCAGCACGACGCGGGCGCGGTAGGCTTTCTGGATCACGTCGTCGAAGCCGTCATGGATCTCGGCGTAGACCGATTCCGACGGCACGAACATCAGCGCCATCTCCTGGGTCTCGCCGGTGACCAGATATTTCTCGGCGATGTCGCTGACATGCTTCATCACGTCGCCGCGCAGGCGCTGCGTGGCAACGCGCCGCTCCTCGTCGGTGCGGGCATCGTGCAGGGCCGTCATCGCCTCCAGCGGAAACTTGGCGTCGATGCAGAGCGGGCGCTGGTCCGGCAGGAACACGACGCAATCGGGCCGCTTGCCGGTCGAGAGCGTGAACTGGAACTCGTAGGCGCCTTTGGGAAGTCCGTCCTGGACGATCGCCTCCATCCGCGCCTGGCCGAAAGCGCCGCGCGACTGCTTGTTGGCGAGCACGTCGCGCAAGGTCGTCACCTGCGTGGTGAGGTCGGTGAGATTCTTGTGGGCACTGTCGATGATGCCGAGCCGCTCGTGCAGCGCGCGCAGGCTCTCCATGGTGTTGCGGGTCGAGTGTTCCATGGACTGGCCGACGCGATGGGTCACCGAATCCAGCCGCTCGTTGACCGCCCGCGCCATCTCGGCCTGACGTCCCGCCAGCGCCTGGGTCATGGCGTCGACCCGTCCAGAGGATTCGCTCTGGGCGCGCAGCACCTCGCTCAGCCGCTCCTCGAG
>NZ_JALBHA010000481.1:0-4827 GCF_023006445.1 Bradyrhizobium sp. SHOUNA76 | reverse complement strand
CGCTGTTCCACACCGGCCGTGCGTCACGCGGCGGCACGTTCGGAACCGAGCCGCGCGAGGGGCCTCCGCCGAACAGCGTGTCACGCATCGTATCGAGGAAGCCGCCGGACGGCGCGGACTCGGGCGCATGGGCCGCTTCCAGCTCCTGGATGCGGTTATGAGCACGTTTCAGCGCTTCGTCCTGCAACAGCGTGGTCTGCACCAGCGCGTAGATCGCGCCCGGCGCTTTGCGCAGGCCGTCCGAGATCGCGGCGATGGCGTCGGGATCGCGGGGGGCATTTTCCAGTTTCGAAAGCCGATCGAAAAGGTCGTCGACGAGCTGGCGTTCCTGCGGCGTCATGATCAATCTCCTTCGCGCAAAACAAGCGCGCAGCAGATGTAGGGTTCCATTGTGGCCCCAACAGTGCCGGCCGGATTAAATTTCGGTATGCGACAAGCTGCCCCTGCAGCTTGCTTTCAGCCGGATTCATCCGAGCGTGGCGCCGCTGTCCGCCAGCAGACGCGCAAAGGCGTCGCTTGAGAGATAGGCGTGCTCGCGTTCGCGGACATCCGTCATCGGGTCGAGGCCGGCGAGGATGTCGTCGACGAAGCCGGGATGGCACATCACGAGGCCGCCATCCGGCAAGCCTTCCAGGAATTGCCGCATCAACTCGCCAAAATCGGCCGCCCGCGTGAAGTCATAGGCGCCGGCAAAGCCGGGGTTGAAGCTGAGGCCGGCGCTGCCGACGCGGCGGCGGAATTGCGCGCTCAGGATATCGAGCACCATGGCCTTGGGCGAGGCCAGCCTCTGCTTGAGCGGCAGGTCGCGGCCGCCCTGGCGCACCCATGCGTTCGGCGCGACTTCGGCGACCGCATCGACAAAGCCGTCGCGCACCTGGGGATAGAGCTGCACGTGCTGATGGCCGTCGACGAAATCAGGCGCGCGCCCGAACGCCTCCGCGAAGGCGGCGAGTTGCGCCTTCACCTCGTTGCGGAAGAATTCAGGGTCGAGCCGCCGCAAAACGCCCGCGCGCAGCAGTTTTGGAAACGGCATGAACATGTCGCCGTCGAGCGGACGAAAATGCATGGTGAGCGGCCGGAACGGCGCCGACAGCGTCACGTGCAATCCGATCGCGCAGCGCGGGCTTTGCCTGGCTGAAGCCTGAAGCGCCTCGACCTCGCTGCGCTCGATCGCCGGGCCCACCATCATCACCGAGGTGGCGTTGAGGCGGCCGCGTTCGATCAGGTCGCGGATGGCGCGGTTGACGCCCGGGCTGATGCCGTAATCGTCGGCGCAGAGCCAGATCCGCCGCAGGACCGCGGCCGCGCTCATTCGGCCGCGGTCCTCTTCGGGGCGTCCTGACTTGAAGGGTCCTGACTTGAAGCGTGCTGGGCCTTGTCGGTTTCGAAGGGCTTTTCACTGTGCTCGGCGACGAAATAGATCGGACGCGCCTTCAGCTCGGACAGGATCTTGCCGATATATTCGCCGACGATGCCGATCATGATGAGCTGGACGCCGCCGATCGTCATCAGGCCGATCACGAGCGAGGGATAGCCGGGCACCTGCTTGCCGGTCGTGAACACCTCCCAGAGGATCGAAAGGCCGAACAGGAAGGCGCCGCCGGCGAGAATGACACCGAGCAGGCTCGCGAAGCGCAAGGGTGCGACCGAAAACGAGGTCAGGCCCTCGATCGACAGGCCAAGCAGGCTTGCGGCGTTGAAGGTGGTGACGCCATGGGCTCGCGCCGCAGGCTCGTAATCGACGCGGATCTGGCGGAAGCCGATCCAGCTGGCGAGGCCCTTGAAGAACCGGTTGCGTTCCGGCAGCTGCCTGAGGGCTGCGACCGCGCGCGGCGAGAGCAGGCGGAAGTCGCCGGCGTCCTCGGGAATCTTCTGGCGCGCGCCCCAATTGATCAGCGCGTAGAAGCCGTGCACGGCGACGCGTCGCAGGAAGCCCTCGTTATCGCGATGCGCCTTGGCGGTGTAGACGACGTCATAGCCGTCATCGATCCAATGCCGCACCAGCTGTTCGATCAGGGCCGGCGGATGCTGGCCGTCGCCGTCCATGAACATGACGGCGCCGAGCCGGGAATGGTCGAGGCCGGCCATCAGCGCCGCCTCCTTGCCGAAATTACGCGACAGCGACACCACCTGGACGCCGATCGCATCGGCCGGCAATGAACGCGCAATCGAGAGCGTCGCGTCCTTGCTGCCGTCGTCGACATAGACGACCTCGCAAGCCAGCCGATAGCGCTCCCGCAAGGTCTTCGCGAGATCGCAGATGCGCTGGTGCAGGGCGGCGAGGCCCGCCGCCTCGTTGTAGACGGGGACGACTATCGACAGTCCCTTCGCGGCGGCGCTGGCCGCGGTGGTCGTCATGCCGGAAACGTCAGAGCCCAGCGTCATCGATCAAGGTTCCAGAGGCGTTCAAAGTCATCTCAACAGCATATGGTAGCTGCCGTTTGCTGTCGCAAAGCTGAACGGAACAGCCGAACGGACGTGGGGCTCACCGCCGCAGGAACGCCTCGAGCTTGGCGAACAGCGGGTTCTCCCGGTCGAACACATAGTCGAGCGAAACCACCGAGACGGTCTCGGCGCCATGCTCGCGCAGGAAGCTTGCCAGCGCATAAAGCTGCCCCGGTGGGCAGTGCAGCGTCAGCATGCCTGACGAGGTCGGTCCGCCGAACGGGGTCTCGACGCCGTACCGGCTGTGGGCTTCGCCGAGCAGGGCGGCGTCGCATTGCCGGAAGCGGGTGCGGACCTCCCGGTACTTGTTGGCCCGCGCCCGCGCTGCGATGTGATCGAGAATGACGCGCGCCGTCTCCCGCGCCTGCGGCGACCAGTCGGCCTCCTTCGACGCCACGAGATTGGCCTGGCTGCGCAGGATCACGCCGTCGTCGAGCACCCGCAAGCCGTTGGCGGCGAGCGTCGCGCCCGTCGTGGTGATGTCGACGATCAGCTCGGCGCTGCCGGCTGCCGGCGCGCCTTCGGTTGCGCCTGCGCTTTCGACGATGCGGTAGTCGGTGATGCCGTGGCTCTGGAAGAACGCGCGGGTGAGATTGACGAACTTGGTCGCGACCCGCATCCGCATGTGATGCTGCTCGCGGAAGCCGGTGGTGACGTCGTCGAGATCGGCCATGGTGCGGACGTCGATCCAGGCCTGCGGCACCGCCACGACGACGTCGGCATAGCCGAAGCCGAGCCCTTCGATCAGCGACACGCGCTTGTCGGCATCCGCGATGGTCTCGCGCACGAGATCCTCGCCGGTGACGCCGAGATGCGCAAAGCCGCGCGACAGCTGCGAGGCGATCTCGCTCGCCGAGAGATAGGCGACCTCGACATTGTCGAGGCCTGCGATGGTGCCGCGATAGTCGCGGGCGCCGCCGGCCTTCGACAGCTTGAGGCCGGCGCGGGCAAAGAAGGCTTCGGTGTTTTCCTGAAGGCGGCCCTTGGAGGGAACGGCCAGAACGAATGGCGCGCTCATGATTTTAAGCTCCCACCTTGCGGCCGATCCGGGTCAGCGCGTCCACCCAGACCGAGAAGCCGACCGCGGGGATCGGCTCGCCCGAACCGAGCTGGGTCATCAGCCGGTCATAACGGCCGCCGGCAACCAGCGGTTCGGCGCCGTTGCCCCGGTGATGCAGCTCGAATTCGAAGCCGGTGTAATAGTCGAGGCCGCGACCGAACGCGGTCGAGAAGCGCGTCTGCTTCACGTCGATGCCGCGCGCCGCCATGAAGCCGACCCGGCTCTCGAACTGATCAATCGCCGCAGCAAGGTCGAGCTTGGCATCAGTGGTGAGCGCGCGCAGCCCGGCGATGGCGTCGTCGGGATTACCTGCGATCGACAGGAAGCGCTTGAGCACGGTGATCGCCTCGCGCGGCAGCGCGCCGCCCTTCAGCGTCGATTGCTCGAGGAAGCGGTCGGCGATCTCGGCCGTGGTGCGCCCGCCGACATTGGTGGTGCCGGCGATCGACATCAGATCGGTGACGAAGGCGAGCGCCGCCTTGCGATCGGAGCCGGCCAGCGCGGCGAGCACGCCCTCATATTCGCTGGGGGACGCGGTGGTCGCGGCCGCCAGCCGCTCCAGATCCTGCTCCAGGCTGATCTTGCGGTTGAAATCCTTGACCAGGCGGCGGCGCCAGACCGGATAGAGGTCGAGCGCGTCGAGCAGCGCATTGAACAGCGCTACGTCGCCGGTGCGGATCTCGACGTCTTGGACGCCGAAGGCCGCGGTTGCCTCCAGCGCCAGTGCCAGCGTCTCGGCGTCGGCTGCGGCGCGGTCCTGGCGGCCGAACGATTCGATGCCGGCCTGCAGGAATTCGCTGGCCTGGCCGCTGCGGTAACGAAACACCGGGCCCAGATAGCTGAACCCGGCCGGCTGGCCGGCGCGGTCGGAGGCGAGATAGTCGCGGGCGACGGGAATGGTCAGGTCCGGGCGCAGGCACAGCTCCTCGCCGGACAGATCCGTCGTCAGATACAGACTCTTGCGGATGTCCTCGCCGGAGAGGTCCAGGAACGGCTCGGCCGGTTGCAGAATGGCGGGCTCGGCCCTGACATAACCGGCCTGCGCGAACGACAAGAGCAGCGTGTCCGCCCAGGCGGCGGAGCCGGCAGCATTTGAGGTGGCAGTCGCGGTCATAACAGGGGTCCATTGTCCCGGTGGAACCGGGCAGGCAGGGGATAAGGACAGGATTGGCGCAGCCCTTAGCATGGCCGATGCGCGGTTTCGACCTCCAAAGGATCAATCGCTTAACGGGTGGCTCAGGCGGTCTTGCCGCCCCAATCGCCCAGCACCGCCTGCACCAGCGCCAGCGCCGCCACGGCGGCGGTGTCGGCCCGCATGATCC
>NZ_JALBHA010000480.1:0-4830 GCF_023006445.1 Bradyrhizobium sp. SHOUNA76 | reverse complement strand
CCGGCGGTGGCGGCCGGCGCTATCATAGCGGCGGCGGTGGCGCTCCGACGGGCGGTCCCGCCGGCGGTCTGTTCGGAGGTATGATGGGCGGGTTGTTCGGGCCGCCGCTTCGTTCCAGAAACCCTTGCACACTGATCGTCGCAAAGCCGTCCCGCGATGGTCCGCCTGCGAACAAGAATTAGGCTAGATGCGCGGCTAGCAGGACTTTTGATCCGACAACCCGAGGGGAGCCGAGTTCCATCCAGTGCCTAGGCCGAGTGATTATCAGTTTTATCGTAGCGGCCCGCCGGATCGGACAGCCTTTCTGAACTCCATGCCCATCTACATCGGCGCGGCGATGATCGCGGTGGCGATCCTGCTGTCGACCCTGATCACGGGGCTGACCTCCCGCTATGTCGGGATCGAAGCGCCGACCGACGAGAACATGTGGCTAGTCGACCGCCTCACCGGCAACGTCTATCGCTGCCAGGCGGAGGGGCGCGGCAGGGCCTTGTGCGAGCCGGATGTCGCCACCGGAAGCCTCGGTGACCGGCCCAAGGCGCCGAGGGATGGCCGCTGAGACACCGTCTTTGCATCGCAGCAAGAAAATTGTCTTCTCCGCGAAACGTCTGTGCTGGAGAATACGTAATTGCGAAGGCCGGTATGACGCCGGTTTCGTTTTATGGAGGAGACGTTTCGATGAAGACCTTGCTCATGGCCGCAACCTTTGTCGCGTTCACGCTTTCGCTGTCACCCGCATCCGCGGCAATGATGGCGTGCACCAAGGACAACATGATGAAGTCCGCCGCCGCGATGGGCGGCACGCCCGACTCCCCGGCCAAGATGGCGTCCAACAAGGAAATGGCCATGGCCAACACCGACATGAGCAATGGCAAGATGAAGAGCGCCTGCATGCACTACATGAAGTCGCAAAAGGCGATGACGGCGAAGTAGGCCTGGCCCGCATCGAAACCGCCGCGCTGTCAGCAGATGGCAGCGCGGCTTCTTTTTCCTTGGTTGTTTCAGGTCCGCTGCTTTCTCCCGGCGCGAATCCCGCTACATTGCGTCCCGTAATGTCCCGCGCTCTAAAACCGCTCTCCCTCACCACGACACAGGCCCGGCAGATCTGGCTGCACGCCCAGCGGCTGGATCAGCGCGCCCCGTTCGGCGACGGAGCGCAGGCCGTCGCGGACGCGGTGGCTCATCTCGGCTATGTGCAGATCGACACCATCAACGTCATCGAGCGCTGCCATCACCATATCCTGTTCAGCCGTATCCCGTCCTACCGCCGCGCCGATCTGCGCCACGCCCAGAGCGTCGACAAACGCGTGTTCGAATATTGGACACACGCGCTCTCTTACGTTCCGGCTGACGACTTCCGTTTCTTCCTGCCGGCGATGCGCGAGCACCGCCGCGAGGGGCACAAATGGTTCGCCTCGGTGAAGCCGGCCGACACGCGCAAGGTGATGCGGCTGGTGCGTGCCGGTCCACTGACGATCCGCGACATCGAGGACGACGTGCTCACCGAGAAGGAGCACCTGTGGCAGAGCCGCAAGCCCTCGAAGCGGGCGTTGCAGCTTGCCTTCTATACCGGCGCCGTGACCATCAGCGAGCGGCAGGGCATGCTCAAGACTTACGAGCTGATGACGCGTCATTTCAGCTGGGACAAGCTGCCGAGGCCCGCCTCGGCAAGGGAGATCTCGTCCTATCTGCTCGACCGCGCATTGCGGTCGCAAGGGGTGGTGAGCCTCGATTCGATCTGTCATCTCGATGCGCCGCGCAAGAAGGCGGTCGCGAGCCTGATCGCCGCGCGCGTCCGCCGCGGCGAACTCGTGCCGATCGCGCTCGAGGGCGCCGGCAAGCAGGAGCATTGGGCCTTGCCCGCCGCGCTCGAGCCGCATGACGTGTCGCCCGATCTCGTCCACATCCTCTCGCCGTTCGATCCCCTGATCATCCAGCGCAAGCGCACCAATCTCATCTTCGGTTACAACCACCTGTTCGAGGCCTATGTGCCGAAGGCGAAACGCAAGCTCGGCTATTTTGCGCTGCCGGTGCTGGTCGGCGACGAGATCGTCGCGGCGCTCGACCTGAAGACGGACCGGCAGGCCAAGAAGCTGCTGATGCAGAAATGGACCTGGGTCGGGCAGGGGAAGAAGACGGCAGGGCGCAAGGAGCTCAAGCGGGTGATCGAGGATGAGCTTGATCGCTTCGAGCGGTTTCAGCTGGCGGAGTGAGTTGCAAAACACCGGTCTCGTAGGGTGGGCAAAGCGAAGCGTGCCCACGCCCGTCTCCCGTGGAGAGAAATCGTGGGCACGGCGCTAAGGCGCCTTTGCCCACCCTACGAGACCGTGCACTGTAGTTACCCGATCGGCCAAAACGCCGAACGCAATCCCCATTGCATACGCCACCAAATTCCACAGCGAGAAGATACGCCCGAGTAGCAGCGCGCCGGCCGTCGTCAGCCGGAATGCATCGAGCCATGGCGTGTGAATCAGCCGGGAGAATTCCACGACGACTGCGATGGCCGCCGCGATGGCTGTGAGTTGGCTGCGCGACAGCTGCGGCAGCAAGACCCCGGCCAGCAGAAACACCATCGTGGCCCACAATAGCGAGCCGCCATACTTCACGACGAAGGCAGGCAGGCCGAATGGAAAGCCGTACCAGCGCAGGGACAATCCGCAGACGATCACCGCGAGGGCGAGGGCGGCGCGGATCAGCGATGTCCGTAACGGCGCAACAGGTTTATCCGACTGCGCTGCGCGCATTGCTCGCTCCATTGACTCTTTGCCCGCGATGCTCAAAACCGCGCCCAGCCCTAGAAAAGCAACAACCCGGGGAAAGCCATGAGCCAGACCACCACCTATGCCGGTTCCGCCGGCGGTGCCAAGAATGCCAAGAGCGAAATCGAGACGTCGACGATTCGCGCTATCTCCTGGCGCCTGATTCCGTTCCTTGTGCTGGCCTACTTCTTCTCCTATCTCGACCGCGTCAATCTCGGCTTCGCCGCGCTGACCATGAATGCGGAACTGAAATTCACGCCGCTGATCTTCTCCTGGGGCGCCGGCATCTTCTTCATCGGCTATTTCATCTTCGAGGTGCCGAGCAATCTGGCGCTGGAGAAATTCGGCGCCAGCCGCTGGATCGCCCGCATCATGGTGACTTGGGGCATCATCTCCGCGCTGATGGCGCTCGTCAGCGGCGTCACCAGCTTCTACGTCCTTCGCTTCCTGCTCGGTGTCGCCGAGGCCGGCTTCTTCCCAGGCATCATCCTCTATCTCACCTATTGGTACCCGGCCGAATATCGCGCCCGCTTCCTCGCCGCCTTCGCCGTCGCCGTGCCGGTCTCGACCGTGATCGGTGCACCGGTCTCCGGCCTGCTGCTCGGGCTCGACGGCATGATGGGCCTGAAGGGCTGGCAGTGGCTGTTCATCATCGAGGGCATTCCGTCCGTGCTGCTCGGCATCGTCACCTGGTTCTATCTCACCGACAGGCCGGAGAAGGCGGACTGGCTCTCGGCCGAGCAGAAGGCGTGGCTCAAGGCGAAGCTCGATTCGGAGATCGCGGCCAAGCAGGCGGTGAAGCATTTCTCGCTGGGCGAAGCGCTGTCCTCGCCCAAGGTGATCGCGCTCAGCCTGATCTATTTCGGCTTCGTCGGCGCGCTCTACGGCATGCAGTTCTGGCTGCCGCAGATCGTCAAGGCGTTCGGGTTGACCAATGCGCAGACCGGCTTCGTCACCGCGATCCCGTATCTGTTCGGCACCATCGCCATGATCCTGTGGGCGCGGCATTCCGATGCCACGCGCGAGCGCGTGATGCATGTCGGTGCGCCGCTGCTGCTCACCGCCGTCGCGCTCGCCGTCTCCAGCTATCTCACCGATCCGACCATGACGATGGTGGTGCTGACGGTTGCCGCGATCGGCGTGTTCTGCTGCTTCGGTGTGTTCTGGACCCTGCCGACCGCCTGGCTCTCCGGCACCGCGGCCGCCGGTGGCATTGCCCTGATCAACTCGATCGGCAATCTCGCCGGCTTCGGCGGGCCCTATCTGATCGGCTGGGTCAAGGAAGCCACGGGGCAGACCTCAACCGGTCTGCTGGTGCTTGCCGCGCTGCCGCTGATCGCCGGCATTTTGGTGTTCGTGGGCGGCCATGACACCAAGCACGAGTTTGTCGAGCAGCGGCGGTGAGGCGAGTTTCGGAGGGTGGGCAAGGCGCTCTTCGCGCCGTGCCCACCATATTGCCCTGCAATGACAGAGGCGGTGGGCACGCTCCGCTTTGCCCACCCTACAATAGCACCCCCATAGCAACCGCCTATGCGTCCTTACCACCCCTTAACGATCACGGATTCCTGATGACTGACGATTATTGACTTTTATCAGTGATTAGTCGACATTCCTCTCATCCGAGATGCAGGAGTGTCCTTCGATGTTCGTCCGGTCGGTTTTATCGAGCTATTCCAAGCTGTTGGCCGGAGTTTCGCTGGCCCTGATGGCAGCTTCGCTGGCCGGGTGCAATGATACCGTCGCCGAGAAGGCTGAGCCCCCGCGGCCGGTTCTGGTCGCAACCGCGCATTATGATGCCGAGACCCCGGAGCGCAGCTTCGTCGGCACCGTCAGGCCCCGAATCGAGAGTGACCTCGGTTTCCGCGTCGCCGGCAAGGTTGCAAAGCGTCTGGTTGAAGTCGGCCAGACCGTCGAGATCGGCCAGCCGCTGGCCACCCTCGACGAGGTCGATCTGAAGCTCCAGGCCGAGCAGGCGCTGGCCGAACAGACCGCAGCGACCGGCGTGCTGGCCCAGGCGGCCGCCGCCGAGCAGCGCGCCAAGGATCTGAAGGCCAAGGGCTGGACCACGGAC
>NZ_JALBHA010000047.1:0-23925 GCF_023006445.1 Bradyrhizobium sp. SHOUNA76 | reverse complement strand
GCTCGGCGCCAAACACCAGCCGCGCCGTCTCGGTGCGGCCCGAGCCGAGCAGGCCGGCGAGACCGACGACCTCGCCATGACGCAGCTCCAGATTGAACGGCGCGACATAGCCAGCCTTGCCGTAATTCTCGAAGCTGGCGCAGACCTCGCGTGCCCGGTGCTCGCCTGCCGAGGCTCGTGCACTGGTGGTCTCCGCCAACTCCCGGCCGAGCATCATCCGGATCAGCTCGAGCCGCGGCAGCGAGGCGGTCTCGCGCTCGCCGACCAGGCGGCCGTTGCGCAGCACCGTAATTCGGTCGGATATCTCGTAGACCTGATCGAGGAAGTGGCTGACGAAGACGATGCCGATACCGCGATTAGCGAGCTGGCGCATGATCCCGAACAGGATCTCGACCTCGTGGCGGTCGAGGCTCGCGGTCGGCTCGTCGAGGATCAGCACGCGGGCCGAGAGATCGACCGCGCGGGCAATCGCGGTGACGTGCTGAATGGCGACGGAATAGCTGCCGAGCGGCGCGGCGACGTCGATATTCAGGCCGAAATCCGCCAGCAGCGCTTTGGCGCGGCGGCGCATTTCACCTTCGCGCACGATGCCGAAGCGCATCGGCTGGCGGTCGAGGAAGAGGTTTTGCGCCACCGAAAGATTCGGCAGCAAATTGACCTCCTGGTAGACGGTGGCGATGCCCGCTGCCACCGCCGCCTTGGCCGAGCGCGGCGCGATCTCGTCGCCACCGAGCCTGACGATGCCGGCATCGCGCGGAAACACGCCCGTGATCACCTTGATCAGCGTGGACTTGCCGGCGCCGTTCTCGCCGAGCAACGCATGGATCTCGCCGGCACGTAGCGTGAAGTCGACCTCCTGCAACGCGCGCACAGCGCCGAAGCTCTTGCTGATCCCGCGCACCTCCAGCAGAGGCGGAGCAGGATCGGGGCTGTTCTCCATGGCGACGTCACTCCCACCGGCGCCCGCCGACATTGCGGACACCCAGCCTATTCCTTCGCACAGCGGCTTCGAAGATGGTGCCGGACCGCAAAGCGCGGTCCGGCGAAGCCCGCCTCAGTAACCGAGGCCCTTCTTGCTGTCGTAGATCTTCTGCGGATCGTCGGCGGCAGTATAGAGCTTGGACTCGGTCTGGATCCATTTCGGCGGAACCGTCCCCTTGTCCTTGAAGGCCGCGACGACATCGAGCGCGGGGCCTGCCATGTTCGGCGTCAGCTCGACCGTCGCATTGGCTTCGCCGGCGACCATCGCCTTGAAGATATCAGGAACCGCGTCGATCGAGACGGTGAGGACGTCCTTGCCGGGCTTGAGACCGGCCTCTTTCATCGCCTGGATCGCGCCGACCATCATGTCGTCGTTGTGTGCATAGACCGCGCAGATGTTCTTGCCGCCGCCTTCGGCCTTGATGAAGCTTTCCATCACCTCCTTGCCCTTGGCGCGGGTGAAGTCGCCGGTCTGGCTGCGCACCACCTTCAGGTTCGCATGCTTGGCAATCGCGGTGTCAAACCCCTTCTTGCGGTTGGTGGCGACGCTGGCGCCGACCGTGCCTTGCAGCTCGACGATGTTGCAGGCTTTGGCTCCGACCGTCTTGGCGAGCCAGTCGCCGGCAACCTCGCCTTCATGCACGCTGTCGGAGGTGACGGCGGTGAGATAGAGTTCCTTGCCGGAGGGATCGATGTCACGATCGAGCAGCACGACCGGGATCTTGGCCTCCTTGGCCTCCTTCAGCACCGAGTCCCAGCCAGTCGAGACGACGGGCGCGAGGAAGATTGCATCGACGTTCTGCGCGATGAAGGAACGGATCGCCTTGATCTGGTTCTCCTGCTTCTGCTGCGCATCGGCGATCTTGAGATTGACCTTTCGCTTGGCAGCCTCCTGCTTGGAGACCGAGGTCTCGGCCGCGCGCCAGCCGGATTCTGATCCGATCTGCGAAAAGCCGATGGTGAGCTGGCCGGCATTGGCCGGCAGCGCGAGCAACAACGCGGCCGTGGCACTGGCCGCAAAGAGGGCTTTGAGGGTCATCAGGCGTGTCTCCCAAGAAATCATCTTGTGTTATCTCGGGCGCTGATCGGTATCATGGCACCCGCAGGCCAACCCCTTTAAGGCGGCGGAGGCACTATTTCACGGAAGTCCGGTTCCGACTAGTCATATTATTTTACTATTGGGAGGAAAACGCGCGAAGGCGCGGCGCGCAGCTTTATGACACGCTCAGCGCGATTTAGTTCCAGCGATGCAACGTGGAGATGACGTAAATTAGGATGACTGCCCGAGCAAAAGTGCGCTCCTCGCCTCGTTCTTACGGGGACAGGGTCGGGGTGAGGGCCCCACCCCAATCACGGTGAACGACAGATTCGCAATCTCTTCTCCGCGTCATTGCGAGCAATGACGGTGTGGCGGGAGCTTTGCGTCTATCAAGCAAGTCGACGCGTGGAGAATCCTCTCACCCGACACGCTTCGCGTGTCGGCCTCTCCCGCAAGCGGGGAGAGGCGAAGAGCTAGACCAGCTTCCGCTGCGCCAGGTTCTTCATCAGCGCACCGATGCCGAAGGTCCAGAGCTCGCACTCGTCGCTGGTGCGCATGCGGTTGACGAGCTTGCCGAGCTGAGGCGCTGCGATGGTGACGATATCGTCGCGCTTGTGGGTGAACCCCTGCCCCGGCGCGTCGCGATCCTTGACCGGCGCGAACATCGTGCCGAGGAACAGCACGAAGCCGTCAGGGTATTGATGGATCTTGCCGATCGTCTGTGCGACGAGGTCAGTCGGATCGCGGCTGATCTTGCTGATCGAGGAATGGCCGTCGAGAACGAAGCCGTCCGCCCCCTTCACGTTCAGGCTGATGTCGAGTTTTCGCGCGTCATCGAGTGTGAAGCTGTCGTCGAACAAGCGCAGCAGCGGGCCAATCGCGCAGGAGGCGTTGTTGTCCTTGGCCTTCGACAGCAGCAGCGCCGAACGGCCCTCGAAGTCGCGCAGATTGACGTCGTTGCCGAGGGCACCGCCGACGATCTTGCCGCGGCTCGACACGAACAACACGAGCTCTGGCTCGGGATTGTTCCAGGTCGATTTCGGATGCAGCCCGGCATCCATGCCGGTGCCGACCGAAGACAAGGTCGGCGCCTTGGTGAAGACCTCTGCATCCGGACCGATGCCGACTTCGAGATACTGACTCCAGGCGTTCTGGTCGATCAGCACCTGCTTCAGGTGCATGGCCTGGTCCGAGCCGGGCTTGAGCTTGGAGAGATCGTCGCCGATCAGCCGCGTCACCTCTTTCCGGATCGCGTCGGCCGAGGCTGGATTGCCTTTTGCCCGTTCCTCGATCACGCGCTCCAGCATGGAGATGGCGAAGGTGACACCCGCAGCCTTCAGCGTCTGGAGATCGACGGGCGCGAGCAGCCACGGCTTCTTCGAGTCGCGCCCGTCGGGCGCCGTGTTGGCGACGATCGCCTCGAGATCGCCGATGCGCTCGCCCTTGGTCGCCGCAAGCGCCTTGGCCGGATTGTCCTCTTCGCAGAGCGCGCTGATGGTCGGAAATTTTGCGGTCACGTCGAACACGCCCTCGCCGCGCACGGCGACCACCGCGGGACCATTCACCTGCGGCAGCCAGACACGGCCGGCCAGCGTTCCCCTTGTGCCATCCTCGGGGAGAAGGTCTTTAACCGTCAATGTGGTCATGGCTGGGGTCCTCGCTGCTTTTCGGACCGGCCACATTGAACGATGGCCGATCATATTGGCGAAGACCAATAAACGTCTGGCTCCGGATGTCCAGAGCAGCGGCGAAGGGCCGCTATGTCCCTGCCCGCGCCTTTATGCGCCTGCGCGCGCTTTGCGCGCTGCGATCTGCTGCAGTGCCCAGCGGGCATTCTTGCGCACGTCGGGATCGCCGTCGTCGGCAATGACCGCCAGGAACGCCTCGCCGTCGGGATGCGCGATCTCGCCGAGCGCCGCGGCCGCCTCTTTCCTCAGGTTCGCCTGGTCGTGGGTGATGCAATTGCCGATCGGCCGCACCGCGCGCTCGATCTTCATCCGCCCGAGGCTGCGAATGGACTTCAGCCGGACCTGCCAGTACTCGTCGGCAAGGCAGGCGACGAGCTGGTCGGCGGCGAGCGCCCCGTTCACGTTGAGGCCCAACGTTTCCGCCGCCATCTCGCGGACCATCCAGTCGCTGTCCTTTAGCGCACGCGTGATCGTTTCGGCCGCCGGCTTCATCTGCGAGAAAGCCAGCGCGCTCACGGCAGCGCGACGCACATGCGCGTCTGGATCGCTGATCAACGCGGTCAGCGCGGGAATCGATTCCTCCAGCTTCAGGAAGCCGATCACGCCGATCGCCTGCACGCGCACGGCGGCGTCTGAATCCTGAAGCGCCTCCAATGCCGGCTTCAGCGTATCCTTGCGACGCAGCTCCTTGAGCGCGCGCAACGCGCCCATTCGGACGAAGGCGTGGGTATGCCTGACCAGCGGCAGGATCACATCGGCGCAGGCGGGATCCTTGAACTCGGCCATGCTGTCGGCTGCGGCCGCCGCCACGATCCTTTCGGGATCGACTAGCAGCTTCACCAGCGCACTTGCCGCCTCCGGCCCGTCGAACTCGCCCAGAGCCATCGAGACCTGCTGGCGCACGCCGGCGTCGGGATCGGCTACCATGTTCGCGAGATGCGCAACTGCGGCGGGATCGCCGGAATGGCCGAGTGCGATGATGGCGACGCGACGCTCCGCGGGGTCGGCGGCTTGAAGCCGCTCGTCGGCGTCTTCGAGATCGTCGTAGGATTCGAACGGGCTCGACATGATCACCTCAACAGATAGGGAATGTTGACGGTAACGGCGCCGGTCGGACAATCCGCTTCGCAAGGCATGCAGTACCAGCACTCGTCATAGGCCATGTAGGCCTTGTTGGTCATGTCGCTGATGCGGAGCACGTCGAGCGGGCAGACGTCGACGCACACGGTGCAGCCCTTGTCCGCGATGCATTTGGCATCGTCGACGACCACCGGAACCGATGTCTGATAGGAAGCGAGGGGCATCGTTGTCTCCTGTTGTTTCGCGATGCGTCAGGCGGTGGCGCGGATGCGCTGCTTGTCGTAGAGGTCCTTCTCGTCGTCCGCGATCGGGACGACATAGGGTTCGACGGCGCGTTTCTCGCTGGTCATCTTGCCGTTCTGCTTGCTCAGCAGGGTGTGACAGAACCAGTTTTCGTTATCCTTCTCCGGGAAGTCCGTGCGCCAGTGATAAAGGCCCCAGCGGCTCTCCTCGCGGTAGAGCGAGGCGTGCGCAGCCATGTCGGCGCAGTCCATGATCGACTGCACTTCGAGCGCGCGGAGCAGTTCATGCGCGTTGCGCGCGATCATGCGCTCCTGCATGTCCTCCCTCGCTTCCGCGAGGCGGCGCATGCCGAGCTCGTATTTGCGCGTGACCTTTGGCGGCTGGAGATAGTCGTTGACGAGGCGGCGGGTCTTGTACTCGACCTGGTTGGGCGGAATGCCGTCCTCGCGCCTCGTTGGCGCCATCACGCGGTCGCGCTCCATCGCGACATCCGCTGCGTCGAATTCCGCAAAGTCGTGGCTGTCAGCGAATTCCATGGCGTCGATGCCGGCGACCGCGCCGTTGGTGAAGGCGCCGAGCATATAGTTGTGGGGCACGCTCGCCATGTCGCCGGCGGCATAGAGACCGGGCACGGTGGTGCGCGCATTGTCGTCCACGAACACGCCGGAGGCACTGTGGCCGGAGCAGAAGCCGATCTCGGAGATGTGCATCTCGATCGAGTCGTTGCGATAGTCGACGCCGCGCCCCTGCTGGAACAGGCCGCGCGTGGGACGCTCGACCTTGTGCAGCGTGGATTCGATCTCCGAGATGGTGTCGGGATGGAGATGCTTGAGCTGGAGGAACACCGGTCCCTTGCCGGACAGAAGCTCGTTGTAGAACTCCAGCATCATCTGGCCCGACCAATAGTCGCATTCGATGAAGCGCGATCCTTCGTTGTTGGCGGTGAAGGCACCGAACGGACCGGCGACATAGGCGCAGGCCGGGCCGTTATAGTCCTTGATCAGCGGGTTGATCTGGTAGCATTCGAGGTTCGCGAGCGCCGCGCCCGCGTGATAGGCCATGGCATAGCCGTCGCCGGAATTGGCGGCGTTCTCGTAGGTGCCGAACATGTAGCCGGAGGTCGGAAGACCCAGGCGGCCGGCGGCGCCCATGCAAAGGATCACGGCCTTGGCCTTGATCACCAGCATCTCGGCAGTGCGGGTGTTGACGCTGACCGCGCCGGCGATGCGACCGTCGGCGGACTTGAGCAGCCGCGTCGCCATGTAACGGTTGGAGATCAGGATGCGGGCGCGGCGGAGCTGGCGGTACAGCGCCTTCTTCACGGTCTCGCCGTTCGGCATCGGCAGCACGTAGGTGCCGATGTGGTGCACCTTCTTGACGGCGTAGTCGCCGTTCTCGTTCTTCAGGAACCGGATTCCGAAACTGTCGAGCTCCTCGATAATACTGTAGCAGTTCTGCGCGTATTTATAGACCGCCTTCTGGTCGACGATGCCGTCGTTGGCGATGGTGATTTCCTTGGTGTACTGCTCCGGCGTGGCATAGCCGGGGATCACGGCGTTGTTCAGGCCGTCCATGCCCATCGAGATTGCGCCGGAGCGCTTGACGTTGGCCTTTTCGAGCAGGACGACGTTGGCCTTCGGATTCTTCAGCTTCGCCTTCAGCGCCGCCATCGGGCCGGCGGTGCCGCCGCCGATCACCAGCACATCGCAGGAAACCTCCGAAAGTCCGTCGACGATCTGATCTAGTGCCATCGCTTGCTCCTGGTTCGCCGATAGCCGGCGCCTTTGCATCAGATTTGTTCAGGGGGCTTCCCGGCGATAGCAATTAGTTGTCGCCGCGATGCGATTTGGCGCCTCAGCGCTCGACGAAGGCCTTCTCGATCACGAAATGGCCGGGCTGGCTGTGATTGCCCTCGACAAAGCCGCGCGCGGAGAACATCGCGGGCAGTTCCTCGAGCATCGCCGGGCTGCCGCACAGCATGATGCGATCGGTCTCGATATCGAGGCCGGACAGGCCGATGTCGTCGAACATCTGGTTGGAAGCGATCAGATCGGTGATGCGGCCACGATTCCTGAAGGGCTCGCGGGTCACGGTCGGGTAGTAGACGAGCTTGTCGCGGATCAGCGGTCCGAAGAATTCGTGATTGCGCAGGCCATCGACGACGTGCTCGCCATATGCCAGTTCCGAAACCTGGCGGCAGCCATGGGCGAGCACGATGGTCTCGTAATTTTCGTAGACGTCAGGGTCCTTGATCAGGCTGGCGAAGGGCGCAAGTCCCGTTCCGGTAGAGAGCAGCAACAGGCGTTTTCCCGGAATGAGATTACCGGTGATCAGCGTACCCGTCGCCTTGCGGCCGACCAGGATGATGTCGCCCTCCCTGATCTTCTGCAGGCGCGAGGTCAGCGGGCCGTCCTGCACCTTGATCGAGAAAAATTCGAGCGCCTCCTCGTGATTGGCGCTGGCCATGCTATAGGCCCGCATCAACGGCTTGCCTTCGACCTCGAGCCCGATCATCGCGAACTGGCCATTCTGGAAGCGGAACCCGGGATCACGCGTGGCAGTGAAGCTGAACAGGGATTCGGTCCAGTGCCTGACCGACAGAACCGTTTCCTTCTGAAATGCGCTCATGGTCTCTCCTTGGCCATCGATGGCGCCCAAGGTTTCGGAGAGAGGAGAGACCGGCAATTCGGAAGTGAGATTTCCGGTCGATTAGTTTCACATTTCGCAGACAATGATTGAAGCGAGGGCAGACGGCCGCCGTCACATGCATCCGCGCCGGCAATTAGTTGCTATTCATGCTGTCCCGCGCCGACGTAGAAAAGAGCCGGAGGTTCGTCATGAGCATGACCCTGGTGGCACCGACCGTGGCCGACTATGAAGCAAGCGCCGATCTCGCCGCGCTCCTCGTCCGCACGACACAGGACGATGCACTCAGCGTCCCCGCCGAAACACTCCGCCTCTCCTGCAAATGCGCCCACTGCACCCGCGCCCGTTTCGACGGCCGCTTCCCGGAAGCGTTTCCGGGGATCGCGATCACCGAGATCGGTGATCTCGGCTACGGGCTGAACATCGCGTTTTCGGACGGGCATGACCGCGGGATTTATCCGAAGCCGTATCTGCTGAGCCTGGCGGGGCGGTAAACCGCGCTCACACACAGCTCGTCATTCCCGGGGCGCCCGAAGGCGAGCCCGGAATCCATAACCCCCGTTCGTGGTTATGGATTCCGGGCCTGCGCGCTCTGCGCGCATCCCGGAATGACGCAGAGCGGTCATCTGGCACGGACATTGCTCCTCTTTAGAACGATTTGAACGTTCCGGAGGCAGATGATGTTGCAGGCGGCGAATGTGGTTCGCGGGACTGTTCCCGCAGCAGTCCGGCCTACCGGCAGTTCCTCGCTGCTCCTCACCGAGAACCAGCAATGGATCGGCGGACCGCCGCCGCTGATGGACAAGCTCTCGCCGCGGGAACGGGAGCTGGTGCTGAAGCAGGGCCGCCGAAAGGTGCTCAACCGCGGCCAGACTCTGTTCAGCCAGGGCGGCAAACATGACGGTATTTGGCTGATCGAGAGCGGCCGGATCCGGGTCTTCTACACCTCTCCGCTCGGGCGCGAGATCACGCTGGCCTATTGGCATGTCGGCAATTTCGTCGGTGGGCCCGAAGTGTTCGAAGGCACCGTGCATCAATGGTCCGGCGTCGCATCCAGCAATTGCAGCGTGGTGCACCTGCCCGGGAAGGAGCTGCGCATCCTTGCCGCCGAGATTCCTAACCTTGCGATCGGCCTGATCGAAGGCCTGACCTTCAAGGGCAAATGCTATTCAGCGCTGGCCCAGATGCTGGGAACGCGCTCGATCACGCAGCGCCTCGCGCATCTCTTGCTACATCTCGTCGAGCTCTACGGCGTCGAGGACGCCGACGGGCGCGTGATCGCCGCCGCCTTCACCCATGCCGACATCGCCCACATGGTCGGGGCCACACGGCAATGGGTCACGATCAGCCTGAAGCGCATGCAGGAGAAGGGAATCGTGCTGACCAAGCGGTCGCAGATCGTGGTCTGCCGGACCGATGTGCTGGAGGAGATGCGTGGACACGCATCTGACTAGCCGAATGTGCGACCCGCACCGGTGCACAGGCAAGCGGCTTTATAGTGCAGGACTGCCCAAGGAGTATGCAATCAGCTTTTCCCGGCAACTAATCGACTGCGGCGGTCATTCCGGATTTGCCCTGTCCGGGCCCTCACCCAATCATGGCAACCACAGCACATCCAACTGAATGAGGATGAGAATGGTCCGCCATCTTCCCACGCTCTCGATCGCGATGTCGGTGACGTCGCTGGCGCTTCTGATCGCGCAGCCGGCCTCCGCGGAAACCGTCACGCTCGGCATCGGAACGCAGGACACCACGACCAACACCGTGACTGCCGGCGTCGTCATCCGCCAGCTGCGCCTCCTCGAAAAATACCTGCCGAAGGATGGCAAATACGCCAACATCAAGTTCGAGCTGGAGTGGCAGAACTTCACCTCAGGTCCGCCCGTCACCAATGCGATGATGGCGAACAAGCTGCAGATCGGCATGATGGGCGACTACCCGCTGATCGTGAACGGCTTCACCTTCGAGAGCAATCCGGAGAGCAAGAGCCGGCTGATCGGCATCGCCGCCTACAGCCTGTCCGGCTCCGGCAACGGCCTCGTCGTTCACAAGGATTCGCCCTACTACGATCTCGCCGATCTCAAGGGCAAGCTGGTCAGCGTGCCCTTCGGCTCCGCCGCCCATGGCATGGTGCTGAAGGCGATGCAGGACCGCGGCTACACCTCCGATTTCTTCCAGCTCGTCAGCCAGAGCCCCGAGGTCGGCTCGACCAACCTGCAGGAGAAGAAGATCGACGCGCATGCCGACTTCGTCCCTTTCGCCGAACTCCTGCCCTTCCGCGGCTTCGCGCGAAAGATCTTTGACGGCGTCGAGACTAACTTGCCGACCTTTCACGGCATCGTGGTCCGCACCGATTTCGCGGAGAAATATCCGGAAGTCGTCGTCGCCTATTTCAAGGCGGTGATCGCCGCCAACCAGTGGCTGCGCGACGATCCCAAGCTCGCCGCCGAGAAAATCCAGGAGTGGACCGGCATCAACAAGGAAGTGGTCTACATCTTCCTGGGGCCCAGCGGCAACATGACCACTGATCCCACGATCAAGCCCGCTCTGATCGATGCCGCCACGGCCGACGTCAAGGTATTGCAGAACCTCGGTCGCATGAAGGAATTCGATCCGAAGAAATGGGTCGACGACAGCTACATCCGCAAGGCCTATGCCGAGATGAACCTCGACTACGACGCCCAGCTTGCGAGCACCAAGAACTACGAGATCTCCGGCGAGGATGCCTTCTGCAAGAAGCCGATCGCCGATCCGCGCAAGGCCGGGGAGGTCTGGGTCGACGATGCCGGCATCATGCCTTTCTCGTCCGCCGCGTGCACCCTCGGTGCGTACGCCGACTACAAGGCCAAGGGCAAGAAGATCAACGTCGCCTATGTCTTCGACACCACGCGCGGCATCAAACTGTTCGCCGACCAGGCCTTCTTCGCCATCGGCAATGGCGACGTCGCCCCGTTCCTGCTCAAGAAGGACGCCGAAGCCTACGCCGCCAAAGTCAGCGGCAAGGTGCTCGGCTTCGAGGACGCGGTGAAGGCCGCCGTCGGCGGAGGCAAGACGTGAGCAGTCCCGCCCTCGTCCGACATCCCGAGGACAGCATGCCGGCAACAGCCATTGCAGAGGCGGGCCCTGCGCCCGCCGTCACCACCCCGCCCACGACGCCGCCTTCCTTCGGCGCACTCGCGCTACGCTGGTACCGGCTCCATCGGGCAGGCCTGCGCGCGACCGCGATCGGCGTGATTTCGCTGCTCGCCTTCCTGCTGGTCTGGCACCTGCTCACGACCTATCGCGTCGTGTTCTTCGTGCGCTTCACCAACGTGCCGTCGCCGCTCGCCGTCTATGCCAGCTTCACCAAGGCGATCCACGATCCCAAATTCCTGATGCACATCGTGCTGAGCTGCCGGCGCATCTTCATCGGATTCTCGCTCGCTGCGATCGTCGGCGTGCCGCTCGGCCTGATCATGGGCCGCTTCAAGCTGGTGCACGAGGTGATCTTCCCGGTGGCGGAGGTGCTGCGGCCGATTCCGGCGATCGCCTGGGTGCCGATGGCGATCATGCTGTGGCCGACCAACGAGCAGAGCATCGTCTACATCACCTTCCTCGGCTCGTTCTTCCCGATCCTCGTCAACACGCTGCATGGCATGTCGCTGGTCGATCCCGTGCTGGTGCGCGCCGCGCAATGTCTCGGCGCGCGGGAACGCTCGATCTTCCGCGAGGTGTATTTTCCGGCATCGCTGCCGCACATCTTCACCGGCCTCACCGTCGGCATGGGTGTCGCCTGGGTGTCACTGATCGCGGCCGAGATGATCTCCGGGCAGTACGGCATCGGCTATTTCACCTGGGAAGCCTATTCGCTGGTCCAGTATGCCGACATCGCGCTCGGCATGATCGCGATCGGCGTGCTCGGCCTGGGGTCGAGCCTGCTGATCAGAGGCGCGGGACAATTGGTGATGCCGTGGAGATCGTCATGAGCGAGATGATTGCGAGTCCCCCGAAGGGCCATATCGAGGTCAAGAACTTCTCCCTCGCCTACGAGACTATCGAGGGAGCGGTGCAGGCCGTAAGCGACACGCAGATCCATGTGAAGCCCGGCGAATTCGTCTCGATCGTCGGGCCGTCCGGCTGCGGAAAGTCGACCCTGCTCAATGCGGTCGCCGGCTTCCTCAAGCCGACCACGGGAATCGTAACTGTCGACGGCGAGCGCGTGAACGGCCCCAGCGCCGAACGCGGCATGGTGTTCCAGCAATATTCGCTGTTTCCCTGGAAGACGGTGCGGGAGAACGTCGAGTTCGGCCTGAAGATGCGCGGCATGCCGCGCTCCCAGCGTGAACGCGCCGCGCGCACGCTGCTCGGGCTCGCGGGTCTCGAGGCGTTCGAGAAGCACTATCCGGAAAGGCTCTCCGGCGGCATGAAGCAGCGCGTCGGCATCGTCCGCGCGCTCGCGACCGGACCGAAAGTGCTGCTGCTGGACGAGCCGTTCGGTGCGCTCGATGCGCAGACGCGCGTCATCATGCAGCAGATCCTCACCAACATGTGGCAGCGGCTGAAGATCTCGGTGCTGTTCGTCACCCACGACATCGACGAGGCGATCTTCCTCTCCGATCGCGTCTACTGCATGACCGCGCGTCCCGGCTCGATCAAGGCGGAGATCCCGATTCCCCTGGAGCGGCCGCGGCAGCAATCGATGATGATGTCGTCGGAATTCCTGGCGCTGCGCCGCGGACTGATGTCGCTGATCCGCGAGGAAAGCCTGAAGGCGATGGGCGGCGAGATCAACGACATGGGCATGCAGGGGCTGGGCATCGAGCTGAACGGCCATTCGCTGGCAGATGTGATCTGATTTACCTTGCCCCGCTGACGGCGATGACGGTCTCGTAGGGTGGGCAAAGCGAAGCGTGCCCACCAACTTGGTCGCACGCTGAACTGGAAGTTGGGCACGGCGCTTCGCGCCTTTGCCCACCCTACGGCAGTCTTGTTCTGTTCACTTGAACCACTGCACCAGCGCGATGCTGATCCCCAGCAGCAGCAGCAGCGACAGCGTGACCGCGGCCGTCACCCGGCCTCCGACATTGGCGAGCACGCGCACGTCGACGCCGAGGCCGAGCGCGGCCATAGACACCACCGTGAGAAAGCCGGTGATCTTCGTCACCGGCCCGACCACCGTGGCCGGCACGATCTCCAATGACCGCAGAGTCGCGAGCGCGAGGAAGCCGAGGATGAACCAGGGGACCAGGCGGAAGAAGCCGACATTGGTCTTCTTGGCGTCGCTCTGCCAGCGTGAGGCGACGAGGGACAGGCCGACGACGACCGGCCCCAGCATCAGGACGCGCATCAGCTTGACCAGCGTGCCGATCTGCGTCGAGACGAGCCCCGCCGGGACCGTCGCGGCCAGCACCTGCGGCACGGCGTAGACGGTCAGGCCTGCGAGGATGCCATATTGCGTGGCGGACAATTGCAACAGCGGGATCAGCAGCGGCAGGCCCAGCACCATCATCACGCCGAGGATCGCAGTAAAGGAGATCGAGGATGCGATCTCGTCATTGTTGGCGCCGATGATCGGCGCCACGGCGGCGATTGCGGAATTGCCGCAGATCGAGTTGCCGCAGGCGATCAGGATCGACAGTCGGGTCGACAGGCCCAGCAGACGGCTGAGGCCGAAGGAGACGCAGAGCGCGATCACGACGACGGCGGCGATCGATGCCAGCAGCGCGATCCCCGAGGCTGCGATGGCGGCGAAGCTGATCGAGGCTCCCAGCAGCATGACGGCGACTTCGAGGAGCTGCTTGGCGCTGAAAGCAATCCCGGCCTGCCAGCGTGGCGCGGGCTTCCAGAAGCTGCGGAGCACCATGCCGAGCAGGATCGCCATCACCAGCGCCTCGACATAGGGATGCTCGAAAACGCCCAATTCGGCCCGCTCCAGCAGGGCCGAGACTCCGGCGACGGCTATACAGAGGAGAATTCCGGGAATCAGCGCGACGACGCGGCTAATGGCAGTCGGCTTGGAATCGGCCTGGCTGGATGCTTGATTCTGCGACACAAATCTCTCCCCGAGGAGAAGGATTTATACGCAGCGGCGTCCGATTGGGGAATAAGTTTTCGGCATATCAGGGCCGAGGGAAGTCGTCTCCTCAGCCCGGAATAAACCGTCCAGGCGAGCCTTAGAAGATCAGGCTCTTGGCGAGCGAGGCCACCCGACTGAAGCCGTCATAGATGCCCGGCTCGAAGAAGGCCGCACGGGCGAGCACGATGCCCGCGACCAGCGACCAGAACAGCGTGGTGCCGGCCCGCAGCAGGAGCTTCGACGCGCGCGATTTCGGCTGGACGTCCGTTGCGGACACCAGCTGCTCGCCGAAGGGTTCAAATCCAGTGCGTTCCATGACCGTAGCCAATCCATCAAATTCTGATGGGAATGTCGTCGTTTCGGGCCCAAACGGCAATGGAAGCGATTGGCGTTTTTGCCCTCCGGAGGGGAAAGTCCTTCCGGCGGATACCCCCAGGACAATGGTTTTCTTCTTCCGGCCTATTTGGACACCGGCGCCCGGGCTACAGGGCCAGATAACGCCGCCGGATGGCATCATTGGCCTTCAGCTCGTCGATTCCGGCGGCGTAGACGATCTGGCCCTTGTCGATGACCGTGGCGTGGCTCGCAAGGCCGAGGCAGAAATGCATGTTCTGCTCGGCGATCAGCACGGTCGATCCGATGCTCCGGAGTTGCCGCAACAGCTCGCCGATCCGCTGCACGATGATCGGCGCGAGTCCCTCACTCGGCTCGTCCAGCAGTAGCAGCGCAGGATTACCCATCAGCGTTCTCGCGATCGCTAGCATCTGTTGCTCGCCGCCCGACAGACGCCCGGCAATGCGATGACGCAGCGGCTCAAGAAGCGGAAAGACGTCATAGATGCGCTTGATCGGCCATTCGTCCTGGCCCTCGGGCCCCTTCTTCTTCCCGATGACGAGGTTGTCCTCGACCGTATGCTCCGGAAAGATCTGGCGATCCTCCGGAACGAAGCCGAGGCCGGCGCGGGCAATGGTGTGCGGCTTCAGGCCGGAGATCAACGCGCCGCGCAGGCTGACCCTGCCCCGGCGCGGCGGCGCCAGCCCCATGATTGCCTTCATGGTCGTCGACTTGCCGGCGCCATTGCGGCCGAGCAGCGCCATGGTCTCGCCCTGCCGCACCGAGAGGCCGACGCCGAACAGGATCTGGCTGGTGCCGTAGTAGACGTCGAGATCCGCGACGTCGATGACGGGAGCGCTCATGCGGCCGCTCCCGCATGTTCGGTGCCGAGATAGGCCTCGATCACGGCGCTGTCGTTGCGGATCTCGTCGGGCGTGCCCGTCGCCAGGATGCGGCCATAGCAAAGCACGATAATCTTGGGCGCGATCTTGAACACGATGTCCATGTCGTGCTCGATGAAGACGACAGTAATCTTTTGCGTCTCCCAGAGCTCGCGCACCTTGTCGATCATGCGCCAGCGCTCTTCGGGGCCCATGCCGGCGGTGGGTTCGTCCAGCAGCAACACCTTGGGCTCGAGCACCAGAGCCAAAGCGATGTCGAGCAGCTTCTGGTCGCCGTGCGAGAGCGTCGCAGCCGTGCGGTGGCGCTTTCCGGCGAGGCCCAGCAGCTCCATCACGTGCTCGGCGCGGTCCCGCGACTCCGGCAACGGAAAGCGCTTGTGCAGCACCGCGGACGTACGCTGGTCCGCGCTGACGGCGGCGAGCATGGTCTCTTCCACCGTCAGCGACTTGAAGATGCTGGCGACCTGGAAAGCGCGGCCGATGCCGTGGCGGACGATTTCCGGTGGCGAGCGGCCGGCGAGATCGACGCCGTCGAGCAGCACCTCTCCGGAATCCGGCCTCAAGGCGCCAGTGATCAGGTTGAAGAAGGTGCTCTTGCCCGCGCCGTTCGGGCCGATCACCGCGGTCAGCGAGCCGTCGGGGAAGTCGAGCGAGACGTCGTTGGTCGCCTTCACGCCGCCAAAGGACTTTGCGAGGTTGCGGATCTCCAGCATCGCTAGCGCCCCTCGCCCGCATCGCGACGGCGCGAAAACCATTCGGCGACGAAATCGAGCAGGCCCTTGCGCAGACCCAGCGCGAAGAAGAGGATGACCACACCGAGCACGATGCCGTGATACTCGGTGAACCGCGTCACGGTGTCGTTGAGCAGCAAGAGCAGCACGGTGCCGACCATCGGGCCCAGGAAGGTCGAGACGCCGCCGAGCATGTTGATGAAGATGCCCTCGCCCGAGATCGTCCAATAGGCAAATTCCGGATAAGCGCCTGATACGAACAGCGCCATCACCATGCCGCCCATGGACGCGAACAGCGCCGCCAGCACGAACACGGTAAGCTTGGCGCGCCAGACGTCGATGCCGAGGAAGCTCGCCCGCGCCGCATTGTCGCGGATCATGCGCAAGGTGTAGCCGAACGGCGATTGCGCGATCTGCCGCATCGCGAGCAGGCCGAGGATCAGAAGCGCGCAGCTCGTGACATAGAGATGGACGTGGTTGGAGAGATCGATGCCGAGGAACGCTGGCCTTGGAATGCCGCCACGCAGGCCCTGGTCGCCGCCGGTGAAGGAGGCCCAGGACAGGATGGTCGAGTGGATCAGCATCTGGAAGGCGAGCGTGACGAAGGCGAAATAGATCTCCTTCAGCCGCACGCAGATCGCGCCGATGACGGCCGCGATGAGCGCCGTGATCGCCAGCGTCGCGGCGAATGCAACCGGAATGGGCACAGCGAGCTTCTGCATGATCAGGCCGAAGCTGTAGGCGCCAAGGCCGAAGAACATGCCATGTCCGAACGAGGTCAGGCCGGTGTAGCCGACCAGCAGATTGAGTGAGGTCGCGAACAGGCCATAAGCCGAGCAGCGGATGACGAAATCGAGCAGCGCCTTGCTGCCCGTGAACAGCGGCAGACTCGCCAGCACCGCGAAGGCGATCAGCGCGATCAGCACGTCGCGATAGCGTTGCAGCACCATACCATTGCGCACCGGCGCCAATTGCTCGGCGCGCCCGGCCTCCAGCTCGGTCATGCCGCCTCCTTGCCAAACAGGCCGGTGGGCTTTGAGACCAGCACGATCACCATGAAGAGGTACATCAGGCCTTCCGTGAACAGGGGAAACCCGAGCGAGCCGAACGACCTGATGAGACCAAGCAACAGCGCGCCGATCAGCGCGCCCAGGATCGAGCCCATGCCGCCGATCACGGTCACGATGAAGGACTCGATCAGCACCGAGAATCCCATGCCGGGCGTCAGCGAGCGCACGGGTGCCGCAAGCGCGCCGGCGAGACCCGCCAGCATGCCGCCGAGCGCGAACACGCCGCCATAGATCAGGCCGGTGTTGATGCCGAGCGCGGAGACCATGCCGGGATTATGTGCGGCGGCGCGGATCACCTTGCCGATGCGGCTGCGCGACAATCCGATGCCGAGCACGATCGCCGCCACCAGCGCGATGCCGATCAGCAGCAGATAATAAGGCGGCACCACGCCCCCGGCGATGAACAGCGGCATCACCTGGAACGCCGCCGGCATGCCCATCGACCTGAATTCGGGCCCCCAGATGATGCGCACGACGTCGTCGAAGATCAGCACGAAGGCGTAGCAGACGAGGAGCTGCATCAACACGTCCGCGCCATAGACGCGGCTCATGAAGACGCGTTCGAAAATCAGGCCGAGAATTGCGGTGCCGGCCGCGCCCGCCAGCATCGCCAGCGCAAAGCTTCCCGTGAGCTGATAGGCCGTCATCGCGAAATAGGCGCCGAACATGTAGAAGGCGCCGTGGCTGAAATTGACCACCTTGAGCACGCCGAAAATCAGCGTCAGCCCAACCGCGACCAGGAACAGGAGCATGCCGATGATGAGGCCGCTGGTAGTCTGCGTCACCAGACAGGCGGAGCTGGAGAGGCAGCCGGCAAGCGCATCGAGATCCACGGGAGCACTTTCATTGCAGCGCGCCCGACACGGCGCGAGAAGCCAGACGAAGCCGGCGGAGACGGTCGCCCGCCTCCGCCATGCGCGCGATCAGGCATAGCCCTTGCTCTTCTTCCACTCGGCCTCGAGCTCGAAGATGGTCTTCCAGTCGCCGGCCTTGACCTCGGGAACATACGGCTCCTGCGGGATCGTGGTGCCCCAGCCAATGGCGTAGCCGACCAGCGTGTGGTCGTCGCCGCGCATGGTCACGGTTCCGTCGGCGCCGAACGGGCACTTGATGGTGAGGCCCTTCAGCACCTCCGCGATCTTCTTGCCGTCGGCCGAGTTTGCCTTCTTCGCAGCTTCCGCCATCAGCATGATTGCGGTGGCGTTCTCCCAGGACCAGTTGGTCGGATATTCATTGTACTTCGCCTTGTAGGCATCGCCCCAGGCGGCATTCTCCGGCGTCGCCGGGAAGGTCTTGATGTAGCGGTTGCCGGAGTGGATGCCCTTGGGCAGGTTCTTCACCACGGTGAGAGCGGTGTAATCGGCCATGTTGACCGCGAACACCTCCATCTGGCCGAACATAGCGTAGATGTTGGCCTGGTCGATATAGGAGGTGAGATCGCCGCCCCACAGGCAGGAATACAGCGCCTGCGGTTTGGCCTGCAGGATCTTGGTGACCACTTCGGTGTAGTCGGGCTGGAACAGCTTCGGCCAGGACTCGCTGATGATCTCGACCTCGGGCGCAAACCGCTTCAGGTACAGCGTGAACTCGCCAGTGGTGTCGCGGCCATAGGCATAGTCGGGCGAACAGGTCGCCCATTTCTTCAAGCCCTTCGCCTTGGCGATCGCGGCGGCATAGCTGCCGCCGACGATGGAATCGTGTACGCCCTGCCGCGCGGTACGGAACGCGTTGGGGATGCGCTGCTTGGGATCCGCGGTCAACGCCGAGGTCTCTGAATTGGTGTGGATGCAGAACACGCCGAGATCGCGCGCGACCTCGTGCACCGCGAAGGCGCCGGAGGAGGCTTCGGCGTCGATCATCAGCTCGCAGCCGTCGGTGTTGACGAGCTCGCGCGCGACGCGGGCGGCTTCCTGCGGCTGGCCCTTGGAGTCTCGGATCACCATCTCGATCTGCCGGCCGGCGAGACCGCCGGCGGCGTTGACCTTCTCGACTTCGAGCATCACCGCATTGCGTGAGGACGTACCGAGCTGCGCGACGCGGCCCGACAGAATCGTCGGCATGCCGATCTTGATGGTTTTGGCTTGCGCGCGCGCCACCCACGGCGCTGCGAACGTCATCGCACCGGCGCCCATCAGCGCCAGTGTTGAACGGCGGCTGATGCCCGGCGTGCGGGTTCTCGTCATTTTTCCCTCCCTCTTTCGGGTCGGCGTTTCCTGATCCCTGCCGGAGATCGTCTCGTCTCCGTGTTTCCAAGGATTTCAGAGGGTGGGGGGTGACGTCAAGCTGAAGATGAATTACGAGTCAGAATTCATCCCAGGGAGGAAGTGAGGCCGACTAGCGGCCCAAAACCCGCAAAATGATCAATCTTTCGAGCTTCATCGCCTTTCATGCCCGCCGCACGCCGGACCGGCCCGCGCTGAAATATCGCGGCAAGGAGATTTCCTACGCGGCATTCGATGTGCGGGTCCGAACCGCGGCAGGCTGGCTCGCCGCGCAAGGCATCGGCGCCGGCGACGTCGTCGCCGTGCTGATGAAGAACAGCGCGGCCTTCCTGGAGCTTGTCTTCGCCACCAGCCATCTCGGCGCGGTGTTCCTTCCGATCAACTTCCGCCTCTCGCGCGACGAGGTCGGCTACATCGCCGGCAATGCCGGCGCGCGGCTTCTGATCGTCGATGAGGAATTGGCCGAGAACGCAGCGGGCGCAGGCATTGTCGTGCTCGACGAGACTGCGCAGCAGAGCATCACGCATCTCGCGGGCGATACGCCGCCCGCGCCCATGCATGTCCGCGCGCCATCCGACCTGATGCGGCTGATGTACACCTCGGGCACGACGGACCGCCCCAAGGGCGTGATGCTCACTTACGATAATTTCTATTGGAAGTCGGCGGATCAAACGATCGCGCTCGGCATCAGTGCCGAGACGCGGCTGCTCGTGGTCGGTCCGCTCTATCACGTCGGCGCACTCGATCTGCCCGGAATCGCCGTGCTCTGGCATGGCGGCTTCATTCGCATCGAGCGCAATTTCGAGCCGGAGACGGCGCTCAGCGCCATCGCAGAAGACAAGCTCAACGCCGCGTGGTTCGCGCCTGTCATGACCACCGCGATGCTGACCTGCCCGAGGCGCGACCGTTACGACGTCTCCAGCCTGCAATGGGCGATCGGCGGCGGCGAGAAGACGCCGGAGATGCGCATCCGCGCCTTCTCCGAATGTTTCCGAAACGCACGCTATATCGATGCCTATGGCCTCACCGAGACCGTTGGCGGCGACACCTTCATGGAGGCCGGCCGCGAGATCGAGAAGATCGGCTCGACCGGGCGCGCCATCGCCCATGTCGAGATCGAGATCCGCGATGAGGACGGCAAGGCGCTGCCTCCCAACGTCAACGGCGAGATCTGCCTGCGCGGTCCCAAGATCACGCGCGGCTATTGGAACGACCCGCAGAAGACGGCATCGGCCTTCTTCGGCGACTGGTTTCGCAGCGGCGACGTCGGCTATCTCGACGAGGAAGGCTTCCTGTACCTGACCGACCGCAAGAAGGACATGATCATCTCCGGCGGCGAGAACATCGCCTCCTCCGAGGTCGAGCGCGTCATCTATGAATTGCCCGAGGTGCGCGAAGTCGCGGTGATCGGCCTCCGGGACGCACGCTGGGGCGAACGGCCGGTCGCCATCGTCGTCTTGGCGGAAGGCGCCGCGCTGGAGCTGCCTGCTCTCACCGAGCACTGCCGGGCGCGCCTCGCAAGCTTCAAGGTGCCGAAGGAGCTGATCCTCCGCGACAGCCTCCCGCGTAACCCATCCGGAAAAATTCTCAAGCGCGTGCTGCGCGCTGAACTGGAGACCGTGGCATGAATCAAGGGCCAGCCACCGCGAAGGTCACGAAGCTCAACCGCGTCGAGCGCAACGCCTGGACCAAGCAGAAGATCTTCGAGGCCGCCACCAAGGTCGTCGGCAAGCATGGCTATGCCGAGGCCTCCGTCGCCCGCATCACGGAACAGGCCGGCGTGGCGCAAGGCACCTTCTACAATCATTTCGAGAACCGCCAGGAACTGCTCGACCAGCTGCTGCCCAAGATCGGTCTCGACATGGTCGAGTTCATCCGCGCCCGCACCGGCACCGCGGATGCGGCGCGGCAGGAAATCGAGCGCTTCGCCGCCTTCTTCGACTTCATCGGCGAGGTGCCGGAATTCTTGCGCATCCTCAACGAAGCCGAGTTCTTCGCCCCCATCGGCTATCAGAAGCATCTCGACAACATCGCGACCGCTTATGTCCGCATCTTGCGCCGCGCGCGCCTTGCCGGCGCCATCGAGGACTTTAGCGACGAGGAGTTCGAGGCCATCGTCCACATGCTGATGGGTGCGCGCGGCTATCTCAGTCGCCGCTATTCCTATTCGGCAGGCGGCGTCACCGCCGTGCCCGACCACGTCATCTCCGCCTATCGCAAGCTGATGACGCGCGGCCTCTTCAATCCGTCCGGGGACCAGGACACGCCATGAATATCGAATCTCCGCACAAGCCGCTCGACCTTGCCTCGGCCATCGCAGAAGGCGACATCCGCTGTCTCCTGATGGTGCTGGTGCACATGACCGGCGACGCGAAATGGCTCGCGCCGCCATACTTGCCCAAGCGCGATATCCGCCTCATCCCCGATCCCGAGGCCGGTATGCCCCGGGACATCCAGGATGAGATCCGCGCCGCGGTGGTCAAGCTCTTCGCCGATGGTACGCCGAAGCCTGTCATCGCCGATCCCGGCGAAGAGCTGCTGCTGAAGATGATGCGCGCCTGCCTTGGCGAGAGCGTCGCGCCGGAATATGCCCCGCTGATGCGCGAGGAGATGGGCTTTGTGGCGCGCCACGCGCGCTGGACCAAGCGTCCTTCCGACGAAAAGCTTGGCGACCAGCATGTGCTGATCGTCGGCGCCGGCGTCTGCGCCATCGCGCTCGGCGTCGCGCTCAGCCAGCTCGGCATCCCCTACACCATCGTCGAGAAGAACGCCGAGCTTGGCGGCACCTGGTGGATCAACCGCTATCCCGGCTGCGGCGTCGACACGCCGAACCACTCCTATTCCTACTCGTTCGGCTCGGGCAATGCATGGACCCGTTATTTCTGCCAGCGCGAGGAGCTGCTCGGCTATCTCCAGAAGGTCGCCGACGAATACGGCATTCGCAAGCATCTGCGCGTCGACACCGAGCTGACCGCGTCGCGCTGGGACGAAGGCAAGCGGCGCTGGATATCCACGCTGAAAACGAAGGACGGCGAAGAGACCTTCGAATCCACCGCGCTGGTCTCGGCCATCGGCCAGCTCAACGATCCCTCCCGCGCCCGTTTCAAGGGCGAGGAGGACTTCACGGGAACGATCCTGCATTCGGCACTGTGGTCCGACGACATCAAGCTCGACGGCAAGCATGTCGCCGTGATCGGCACCGGCGCGACATCGATGCAGCTGGTGCCGTCGATCGCTGGACGCGTGGCCTCGGTCACGGTCTATCAGCGCAGCGCGCAATGGGCGCGGCCGGTGAAGGGCTATGCCGATCCGATCAGCGAGGGCGCGCGGTGGCTGCTGGCGCATCTGCCGTTCTATGTGCAGTGGTACCGCTTCAACATGTTCTGGCGCTACGGCGACGGCCTGCTGCCTTTCCTACGCAAGGACCCGGCCTGGCCGCATCCGGAGCGCGCCGTCAACAAAGGCAACGACCGGCATCGCCAGGAGCTGACCGATTTCATCCTGTCCGAGTTGAAGGACCGGCCCGATCTGATCGACAAATGCGTGCCGACCTATCCGCCCTACGGCAAGCGCATCCTGCTCGACAACAACTGGTTCAAGACCTTGAGGCGGGACAATGTCGAGCTCGTCACCGAGGCGATCGATCATTTCGACCAGGATGGCCTCGTCACCGCCGACGGCAAGCACCGCCCCGCCGATATCATCGTGGTCGCGACCGGCTTCAAGGTGACGGAAATGGCGGCCCGCCTCAACATCAGCGGCCGCGACGGCCAGGATTTACGCCAGGCCTGGAGCAACGACAATCCGACGGCGTTCCTCGGACTCACCGTGCCGGGCTTCCCAAATTTCTTCTGCATGCTCGGCCCCAACTCCGGCCCCGCCCATGGCGGCAGCGTCATCTTCCAGTCGGAATGCCAAAGCCGCTACATCTCAGCGTGTCTTGCCGACATGATAGAGCACGACGTCGCCGCCATCGACGTCCGCCAGGATGTGCTCGACGACTACGTCCGCAAGGTCGATGCCGAACACGAGGCGATGATCTGGACCCATCCGGGGATGAGCACATATTATCGCAACAGCAGCGGCCGGGTGTTCTCGGCGATGCCCTGGCGCTTCGTCGACTACTGGGGCATGACGCACGATCCGGATTTGCGGCAGTACAGGCTGACGAAGGCGTGAATTCTCAGCACTGACTCGGGCCGACGCATTAGTTACGCTGGTTCCACAGCGTCATTGCGAGCGTAGCGAAGCAATCCAGAGTCTTTCCGCGGAGAGATTCTGGATTGCTTCGCTACGCTCGCAATGACGGAGGTTGCGGCCTCTACGCCGCCAGCCCACTCTCCACCGGCGCGAACTCCAACCCCAGACTTTCCGCCACCGCCTTGTTGGTAATCCGGCCGCGATGCACGTTCAGCCCGTTGCGCAAGTGAGGATTTTCCAGCACCGCGGCAAAGCCTTTGTTCGCCAGCATCAGGCCGAACGGCAGCGTCGCGTTGTTCAGCGCCTGGCTGGACGTCACCGGCACGGCGCCCGGCATATTGGCGACGCAGTAATGCACGACGCCATCCACCTCATAGGTCGGATCAGTGTGCGTGGTCGGATGCGAGGTCTCGAAGCAGCCGCCCTGGTCGATCGCGACGTCAACCAGCACGGCGCCGGGCCGCATCGATGTCAGCATCGCGCGCGTGACCAGCTTCGGTGCGCTTGCGCCCGGCACCAACACCGCGCCGATCACGACGTCGGCGGCGAACACCTCCTCCTCGACCGCCTCGATCGTCGAAAAGCGGGTGCGCACGCGTCCGACAAAGAGATCGTCCAGCTGGCGTAGACGAGGAATCGAGCGATCGATCACCGTGACTTCGGCACCGAGCCCTGCGGCCATGCGTGCCGCCTGCGTTCCCACGACCCCGCCGCCGAGCACGACGACCCGCGCCG
>NZ_JALBHA010000479.1:0-4846 GCF_023006445.1 Bradyrhizobium sp. SHOUNA76 | reverse complement strand
CTCCGCGAGGTTGATGCTGGGATCGCCGAACAGGCGCGCGACCGCAACCGACGCGGGTCTGGCATAGATCTCCTCGGGACGCGCGACCTGCACCAGACGGCCGTCGACCAGCACCGCGATCCGGTCGGCGATCGCCATCGCCTCGCGATAGTCCTGGGTGACGTAGAGGACTGCGGCCGAGCTCCGCCGCAGCAGGCTCGGCAATTCGAGCCGCATCTCGTAGCGCAGCTTGGCATCGACATTGCGCAAGGGATCGTCGAGCAGCAGCACATCCGGGTTGCCGATCAGGGCGCGCGCGAGCGCGGTGCGCTGCTTCTGCCCGTTCGACAATTCGCGCGGCCTGTGGCCGAGCACATGCTCGATCTTCAACAGCTGGCTGATCGACTTGACCCGGCTCGCCACCTCCGCGGCGCCCGTCTTGGCTGGCAGGCCGCTGGCGATGTTGTTCTGCGCGCTCATGTGGGGAAACAGGGCAAAGTTCTGGAAGGCCATGCCGATCCCGCGCTGCTCGGGCGGCGCGCCCACGATCGATCGACTGCCGACCAGGATGTCTCCCTCGTCCGGTTCGAACATGCCCGCGATCATGCGCAGGAGCACGGTCTTGCCGCTGCCGGACGGACCGAACACCGCGACGATTTCGCCGGGCTCGACCGCCAGCGAAAGATCCTCGGCGCAGCGGACCGGGCCGAACGACTTGCCGACGGCGTTGAGTTCAAGACGCGCCATGCTGTCAGCCTTTCACCGCACCGAGCGACAGGCCTTCGACCAGATAGCGCTGCGCGTACAGCGCGAGCAGTAGGGTCGGCGTGACCGAGAGCACGATCGCGGCTGCGATCTGGCCGTACTGAATGCCGGACGCCGTGACAAACGCCAGCGCACCCACGGTCACGGGCTGCTTGTCGGCCGAGGCCAGGATCAGTGCGAACACGAAATTGTTCCAGCAAAAGATGAAGGACAGCAGGCCGGCTGCCGCGATGCCAGGTCCTGCGAGCGGCACCGCGATCCGCGTGAATGCCTCGCGCCAGGTATGACCAGCGAGGCGATAGGCATGCTCGATGTCGGGGCTGATGTCCTCGAAATAGCCGCGCACGATCCACAGGATCAGCGGCAGCGCGATGAGCTGATAGACCCAGACGATGCCGAAATAGGTGTCGTTGAGGCCGAGCTGTTGGTAGTATAGCGACAGCGGCAACAGCACCAGCAGCGGCGGCGCGAAGCGGAACGACAGCAACGTGAAGGCGATGGTCTCGCCGAGCCGGAACTTGAACCGCGCAAAGGCGTAGGCCGCGGGCACGCCGAGCAGCAGGGCCAGCACCACGGCCGCGCTCGACAGCGCAAAGCTGTTCACGAGGTTGCGCATGAAGGATATTTCGAGATTGCCGGCAGCGGTCCGCAGCTGCCCCGAGATCAGGGCCTGGTAATTGGCCAGTGTCGGCTCGAACAGGATGTGCGGCGGAATCCGCAGGATTTGCTCGTTGGCCTGGAACGACATCAGGAATATCCAGACGATCGGAAACATGAAGAACACGAGCACGAGCGCGAGCGCCATACCGCGGAAGATGCGCCCTGCGAGATTGGAGTGATCCATCGCCGCCTCCCGTGCCTCACGCGTGGCCGTGGGCGCGCGCCCGCAGCCGCAGCCAGTTCTTGATGAAGATGTTCGACAGGATATTGGTGATCAGCCACAGGATCATCAGCAGTGCCGCCGAACGGCCGACATTGGTGTATTGGAAGAATTCGAGATAGGCCTGGACCTGGAACACCATCAGCCGGTCACCGGGACCGCCCTGCGTCATCGCATAGATGATGTCGAACTGCTGGATCGAATCCAGCAGGCGAAACAGCGACGCCGTGATGATGTAGGGCGCGAGCATCGGCAGCGTGATGCGGAAGAACACGAAGCTGGCCGGGACACCATCGAGCGCCGCGGCCTCGAACGGCTGCCGCGGCAGCGAGCGCAGGCCTGCCAGCAGCAGGATCATGATGAAGGGCGTGTAGACCCAGACGTCCACCAGCACCACCGTGAACAATGCGCTCGAAGGATCGGACGCCCATTTGAAGTCGTGCACGCCGAGCAGGCTGACGAGATAGGACAGGATGCCGAAGCTCGGGTTGGTCATGAGCTTCCACATCAGCGCCGCGATCGCGGGCGCCGTCATCAACGGCAGCAGCAGCGCGATGGACACCGCATTGTGAAAGCGCGTCGGACGCCGCAGCAGCAGGGCAATGCCGAGGCCGAGCAGGAGCTCGAGCACCACCGTCAAGGCGGTATAGGCGAGCGAGATGCGAAGCGTGTTCCAGAAGGCGGGATCGGAGAGAAAGTCGATGTAATTGTCGACCCCGATGAAGCCGCGCAGGTAAGGCAGGTTCAGCCGGTAGCGCTGGAGCGAATAGATCGCCGCCGTCACGAAGGGCACGAGGATGGCGATGCAGACCAGCAGGGCCGGCAGGCTCAGCAGATAGGGCAGCATGCGCCCGCGCAGCCTCGTGGTGCGGCGCGGCAGCACATTCGTCTGGGACAACTGGACCATGCTCATGATGATACGGGATCACGCATTGGCTTCAACATCGCCGGCTCGGATCGGATGGGCGTTCCGAACCGGCGGTTGGCGTGGCGCGGAGGAATGGGCGCCACGCAAGGCGTCGTAGGCGGCAAGCTCAGCCAAGGCCGTTCAACCAAGGCCTGCCTGCTTGAGCTGGCGGTTGATGCTGTCGGCGAGCTTGTCTAGTCCCTCGTCGATGCTGACCTCCTTGGCTACCATCTTCTGGAGCGAAGCCGCCCATTCCGTCGTCAGGTCGAAGAACAGCGGCTGGGCCGTGAAGTAGATCTTGGCACCCGGCGAGGACAGATCATGCTGCTCGAGATAGCCCGGATAGGACTTTGCGATCCGATCGCGGAATTCGCTGTCCTTCCAGACCGACGCGCGCACCGGATTGACGAAATCCATCTTGCGGGCGCCGAACAGATCGTGCTCGGTCGAGGCCGCCCATTGCATGAACAGCCAGGCCGCGTCCTTCTGCTTGGAGAAGCTGGAGAGCGCGAGCGACCAGATCCAGACGTTCGGCGTCGGCGCCTTGGCGGCCGGATTGGCCGCGAACGGCGCATAGCCGAGATTGCCCCTCTCCTTGTTCTCGCCGCCGTTCATGAAGTAACCGAGAATGTCGGCGTCGAAGATCATGCCGGAGGCGCCGGCGCCGAGATCGGTGCCGACCTGATACCAGGTGTAGGTCGACCAGTTCTTCGGCCCCGAGGTCTGGATCATCTTGACCCATTTCTCGTGAAACTCCTTGGAGGCCTTGGTGTTCATGGCGGCCTTCAGCTTGCCGCCCTCCATCACGAAATCCTTCTGGCCGAAATTCGAATAGGCCGAGAGGAAGCCGGGATGGATCGTGGCCCACGATCGCGAGCCGCGCACGCCGACGCCGTAAGGTCCGCCCGCATCCTTGGTGATCTTGGCGGCGACGTCGAGCAGTTCGTCGAGATTCTTCGGCGGCTTGGCGCCGACCTTGTCGAAGATGTTGCGATTGTAGGTGATGTTGTTGAGCTCATAGCCCCACGGGATGCACCATTGCTTGGCCTTGCCCGAGCCGAGCTCGGAGCCGGCAACGCCGTCCCATGCCGTCGAGGAACGAAGGCCGGGCAGCACGTCGTCCCAGGCGAAGGCCGGGTTGGTCTTTGCGGGGTCCTTGATGTAGGCATTGAGATCCTCGATCCAGCCGGCCGGACCGTAGGTCCAGGTCATGTAGGCGCCGGTCATGAAGGCGTCGTACTGGTCCGATTTCGAGGACAGCGCCGCGGTGACCTTGTCGAAATAGACGTCCTCCGGGAAGATGTCGTACGCGACGTTCATTCCCGTCAGCGCCTTGAAGGCCTCGATATCGCCGATCATCGCATCAACATAGGGATGCTTGTTCAACAGCAGCTTGACCGTCTTGCCGCTATAGGCCTTCCAGTTGAAGTCCGCCGCCATGGCCCGCGACATTGCGGAGACATAGGCCGCGTTGGCAGCAACGCCGGCGATGCCGAGCTTGGCGGCGCCATCCAGCAGATCACGCCGGCTGATGCGTTTGGCAGCGTAGGACTCGAACAGATTCTTCTCGCGATCGTACATGGGTAACCTCCCGTTATGCGCGTTTACTTCCCTTCTGACGCTTATTCTCGGTCTTGTTGTTCTTGTCCTTGCCGGATGTCGCCTCCAGCTTGTCGGTTGCGAGGGCCTGGGCGGTCGCCTCGTCGATGATGAGACCGTGCAGGAGGCGGCTGCGCAGCACCGCGCGCAGCGCCGTCACCTTGGCGAGACCGCCGCCGATGGCGACGATGCGATGTTTCCTGAGATCCGCCCCCTCCATCGAGGTCGCACGCGCCGACAGGTCGATGTCCAGCAGCTCGCCGTTGGCGTTGAAGAAATGTCCGAGCAGGTCGGCGCAGGCGCCGGCGCGCTTCAATTCGACGACCTCGTCCGGCCTGATCATGCCGCTCGAGACGAGGAAGCCCTCGGCATGGATCTGTCCGATGCCGACGAACAGGAGCGAGGCCTTGCGCGCGAGCGCGAACACCTCCGCGATGCCGAATTGCTTCATCAACACCGCACGGTCGGCGACCGAATTGGCGAACACCGGCACCGGCAGGAGATAGGCCTCCGCCCCGGTGCGTTCCGCTAGCCGGTGAATGACGTCGAACGGATTGGCGGCGAATTTCCGCGTCAATCCGCCGAGCAGGGAGACGAATTGCACGCTGCGCGCCGGCGTCTGCGGCAACTGCTCGACCACCGCCGCGAGCGTGCGGCCATGCCCGACGCCGATGATCTTGTCCTCGCCGCGCTCGAGGTTCTGCCGCAGGAAGCTC
>NZ_JALBHA010000478.1:0-4890 GCF_023006445.1 Bradyrhizobium sp. SHOUNA76 | reverse complement strand
GCCTGTGCCAGAAAGATGCTCATCTTCGCTAACACAGTGGTAGCCCGCGGCACGCCATGGTGCGGCGAGCCGCCGGGATCACTCCCTGCTTCTTAGTTCGACCGGGACGCGCTTCTTCGTCCCGACCTGCGGCTCCTCCTGGCGCCGCGCGCAGCGTCCGTCAAGGATGGCCGTCGCTCGCCCCAACCTCACCCGATCTGCCGCCAGGCCACGCCTTGACGGACGCGAGCACGGCGTCATCATGGCAGGCGCAGGCGATCCGTACGGCTCAAAACACCGCCGCCATTTAATGGTTGCTACGGCACCTTGAATGCCGCGCCAGCCGGGACTAGATTAGCCCCGTCCTGACCGGCCTAGTCCCATGCGACGACAGTCCGAGACATTGCTGTTGGTGCCGCTGCTGCCGATCTTCCTGGTCGGCATGTTTCCGATGTTCCTGATCGCCCTGCTCGGATTCTTCGGCCTCGCGCTGTTCGGTGTGTTGGTGATCTGCGTCGGGCTCGCCAGCAGCAACGAGGCGCACGACAATTTCAATCACGACGTCATCGTCCACGGCTACGCGCGCGGATCGGAGCGCAAGGCGCGGGCCTCCGACATGCACCTCGCCACCCGGCTCGGACTGCGCCTGGAGGCGGTCGGCGTGGCGATGGTCATTACGGCGGCGATCGGCCTTTGTTACGCCGGCTGATCTGCGTGAGGCGCAGATACCGCCCGGCAAACTCGCCGGTTGCTCTCTTCGGCTGTTCGGGCAAGAGAAGACGACCCAGCGGCGATGACGCCGCGTTCGCTCTCGGCAAGAAACACTGGGGAGATGTGTGATGCTCAAATTCTATTTCAACGGTTCGCCGAACCCGACCAAGGTCGCGCTCTATCTCGAAGAGTCCGGCCTGCCCTACGAACCGGTGAAGATCGACACCCGCAAGGGCGAGCAATTCACGGCGGACTATCTGAAGGTCAATCCGAACGCCAAGGTGCCGGCGATCGACGACAATGGGGCGACCGTGTTCGACTCGAACGCCATCCTGCTCTACCTCGCCGAGAAGACCGGCAAGTTCCTGCCCTCAGCCAGCGTGCGTGGCGAGATGCTGTCGTGGCTGATGTTCATCGCCACCGGTGTCGGCCCCTATTCGGGCCAGGCGGTGCACTTCAAGCATTTTGCGCCGAAGGACCAGAACCACGACTACGCCCACAACCGCTACCAGTACGAGACCGATCGCCATTACAAGATTCTCGACGGTCATCTCAAAGGCCGCCGCTACATGGTCGGCGACGATTATTCGATCGTCGACATGGCGCTGTGGGGCTGGGCGCGGATGCTGCCGTTCAAGCTCGGCGACGACGCCTTTGCGCGATACCCGAACGTGAAACGGCTGGTGGACGAGATCTCGGCGCGCCCGGCGGCGGCGCGCGCGATCGCGCTGAAGGACAAGTTCGCCTTCAAGGCCGAGATGGACGATGAGGCGCGCGCCAACATGTTCAAGCACATGACGACCAAGGTCGCCTGATCGCGCCACGCCGCAATTAAGGGCCACGCCGGTGCGCGTGGCCCTTTGCTTTTCAGCTCAGGCGGCGTGAACCGAACTCAGGAACTTGGCAACTTCCTGCTTCAACCGGCTGCTGTCGGCCGACAGCAAGCGCGCCGCCGACAGCACCTGCGATGAGGCTGAACCGGTCTCGGACGCCCCGCGCTGCACGTCGCCAATGTTCGTCGAGACCCGCTGGGTGCCGTGAGCGGCCTGCAGCACGTTACGCGAGATTTCCTGCGTGGCCGCGCCCTGCTGCTCCACCGCAGCGGCGACCGCGGAGGAGATCTCCGACAGCCGCTCGATAGTGCCGCTGATCTCCCTGATGGCGCCGACCGATTGCTCGGTCGCCGTCTGGATGCTTGCAATCTGCTGGCCAATCTCGCCGGTGGCCTTCGCGGTTTGCTCGGCCAGCGCCTTCACCTCGGTGGCGACGACGGCAAAGCCGCGGCCGGCATCGCCCGCACGAGCGGCCTCAATGGTGGCGTTCAGCGCCAGGAGGTTGGTCTGACCTGCGATGGTGCTGATCAGCTCGACCACGTCGCCGATCCGGGCCGCGGCCTTGGAGAGCTCGCCGACGCGATCGTTGGTCCGGCTGGCCTGGCCGACGGCCTCGCCCGCAATGCGTGCGGACTCCTGCACCTGGCGGGCGATCTCCCCGACCGAGGACGACAGCTCCTCGGTCGCGGTGGCGACCGCCTGGACGTTCGCGGTCGCTTCCTGGGACGCGGAGGCCACTTCGGTCGACAGGTCCTGCGCCCGCGAGGCGGTCGTGGTCAGGGTGCCGGCGGAGGCTTCGAGCTCGCTCGAGGCCGTCGACACGGTGTTGACGATCTCGCCGACGGCCTGCTCGAACTGGTCGGCGAGCCTGGCCATGTCCTTCTTGCGGCTTTCGGCCTGCCCTGCCTCGAGCTCGGCCTGCTCGGCGCGCATGCGCTCCGTGTCGATCATGTTCTCCTTGAACACCTGGATCGCCTTGGCCATGTCGCCGATCTCGTCTTTCTTGCCGCGACCGGGGATCTCGACATCGAGATTGCCGCCGGCAATCAGCCCCATCGCGCGCGTCATCGAGGTCAGAGGGCCGACGATGCTGCGGGCGATCAGGAAGGCGACGATGCCGCCGAACAGGATGGCGAGACCGCCTGCAATCTCCTGAACGGTCGTCGTGCCGGCGATCACCGCTTCGGCATGGGTGCGCGAGTCCTGATAGTCCTTCTTCAGGGTGGTTTCAGCGGCCTTGAGCCTGCCGATGCTCTCGACGATGAGGGGCGCGAGGTTCTTGTGATAGATCTCGTCGGCCTGAAGCATCGCGGCGGAGGTCGCCTCGAACGCCGATTTGTAGATGCCGAGCGAGATCTTCACCGGCGCGAGCGTGGATCGCAATTCCGCTGCCTGCGGGCTTTTTTCGATCGCCGCGAGCCGCTGCGCCGCCCTGTCCACACTCGCCCGGAAGTTGGCCGGCCCCTGGGTGTCGCGCAGGGCCAGGAAACGCCAGTTTGCGACCCGAACAAGGAGGGTCCTGGATTCGAGGTCGGCGACGAGGGCCGCGGTGTCTTCGTCGACGGCTGCGCGCGCCGCGTCGACCAGCTTGCCCATCTTGACGGCCAGATCCTCGCCGCTCGGCAGCAACGTCGCCTTGCCCGTCCTCGCCTCGTTGACGGCGTCTGCGAGGTTGTCACGCAGGCGCCGCATCTTGGCGACGTCGTCAATGAGGCCGTTGTAGAGCGCTCGCCGCTCCTCCGAGAGCGTGCCCTTCGCGCCGACCCGCAACAGCTCGGTCGCCGCGGTTTCGCGCTCTTGCGCCTCTTTCATCGCGGGTTCGTTGGCATCGTAGACGTAGCGCAGATTAGCGCGCTGGATGGCCTGGAGGTGGGTCGAGATCTCCAGCACGCGCGCCGTGCTGTCCGAGAGCGCGGATTGTCTTGAGACCTGATCCTGGACCGCCCACAAATTCCAGACGGCAACCACCGCCATCACCAGACCAACCGCCACCAGGGCCATGAAGCCTGCGTACAGGCGTCCCCTGATCCGCAAACGAAACTTCGGCATTCCCACTGTCCACCCCGATGCATCCACTTCGAGCAGCCGAACGCTTCCGGCGATCGTCACCGGCCACCCTGGCAGCCGCGCGTCGCATCCTTGCGACCCACGCTGCACCGCGACACAATGGAGAACACTCGTTAATTGAACCTTCAAATTCCTCGCGCGTGCGCACCTCACCGCACATGAGAAGTGCTGATTTTATCGGCAGCTATGCGAAGTCATGCAAGAATCCGCAGCGGCGTGCATAGCGTCGTACGCGAACCTCTAGAGGGCGCTGGCCTGCTGCAATTTGCCGAGTGCGTTCTGATCACTTCGAGCGTGCACGGTTTCTGGACGACCGGCACCGGGGCAAGCTCCGCCGGAAGCGGCGCGGGCGGCGGCGCTTCCTCTTGATCGGTCTATTTCCGCCGGACCGGCTTTGTCAGTTCGTAGGCAATCTCGGCGGGGGTCATCCCGCAGTCCTGAAGCTCCCGCTCGGTCATCGCAGCGAGCTGGCATCGGACCCGGGACCGCTGCCGCCGGGCCCGCACGACGTCCACCAGCGTCCGCCACACCTGCACAAACATCGTGAGGCGTGACGGACAGGGCCGGCCGGAGGACGCGACGTCGTCCAATCCGGTCAGCTCGCAGCCCTCACGGGTGCTTGCGGATACGCGCCCAGCGCCCTCTCGGTCAGGACCGAGTCGCAGTACTCGCGGATTTCCTTGATCTTGCCGTGCTCGAGACGAAACACCAGGCAATAGTCGTTGTCGTAGCGCACGCCCTCAGGCGTGACGTTGTCGCCCTTGGCCTCCACGACGACCACATCGCCGTCGGCGATGAAGCGGTGCGCGACCGTGCGCGTGCGGTCGCGCAGGCGGGTGCGCACATAACCGTGCAGATCGTTGAGGATCGCCTCCTTGCCCGCAAAGGTGCGCGACCAGGAATATTGGCCGGTCACGACCCATTTGGCATCCTCGGCAAGGCTTGTAGTGAACAGGGCGCGATCGCGCGCGGCCGGATCGGGATTGGCAGCGGCGGCGAAAATATCCTGCATCAGTTTCTTGTTGGCGCTCGCGCTCATGGCGGCATCTCCTTTGGTGAGAACGCGGAGATCATCGCCGGCCGATCGACATTCTTCAAATCGATACTAAATATGATATGTATTCACTCCATGAATTTGAATTCGCTTGACCTCAACCTGCTGACCGCCCTCGACGCATTGCTGCGCGAGGCCAGTGTCAGTCGCGCCGCGCTTCGGATGGGCCTGTCCCAGCCGGCGGCGAGCCATGCGTTGCAGCGCCTGCGCGACATTCTCGGCGATCCGCTGCTGGTGCGCACCGGC
>NZ_JALBHA010000477.1:0-4891 GCF_023006445.1 Bradyrhizobium sp. SHOUNA76 | reverse complement strand
GATGAGGGCGCGCATCTCGGCGACCTGGCGACGCTCGATGCGCGCGAGCGGCGCGTTGCGCAGGATCTCGTTGCGGAGATTTTCGGCCTCTTCGCGGGCGTAGAGGGCAAGCCCCTGGGAAACCGTGTCGCGCACCGCTTCGCGTAGCGCATCGAGCGCAGCGCGCAGACGCTCGGCCAGTGCCGGGTTGGTCGCGGTCAGCTCGTCGAGATCGTCGCGCAGGCGTTGGAGGCCCATGGCGTCGAGGATGCGGCTTGAGAAGATGCCGCGCTGGGTGGAGTAGCGGATGTCCGAGAGGGAGGCAGTCCCGGAGGCGCTGGCGATGGCGGCTGCGATCGCATTGCGGTCCTGCGACAGCAGCATCTGCGCAAGCTGGCCCAATTCCTGGGGAGGCTGGCTTTCGCCCGCTTCGCCTGCCGCCTCAGAGGAGGGCGACTGATCCGCATCCTGCGAAGCGTCCTCGCTGTCGGCTTCGGGCTGATCCTGTCGCGGCTCCGGCTGGCTGAAGAAAAGGTCAAAACAGTCGCCGAGTGCGAGCTTCTCGTCCTGGGATTTGGCGAGCGTCAGAAGCAGTGAATCGCGCAGGATGGCCCGGTCGGAAAAGCCGACCTGCTTGACCGCACGCATCGCATCGATGCTCTCCGCAGGCGAGACGTGAACGCCGACGCCCCGTGCTGCCCGAAAGAAACGATGGAGGTTCTCGCGCATCGGCGTCAACCGAAGACGTTGGACCGTGCCGCCTTGGCAATGAAGGTCGTCACCTGCGGCCTTGCTGCCTCGATGTCGGCTTCGTATTTCAGGAGCACGTTGAGCGTGTCCTTGACGATATCGGTGTCGAGCTCCGTGGCCTGGAGCAGCACCAGGACGCGCGCCCAGTCGATGGTCTCGCTGACCGATGGCAGCTTCTTCAGATCGAGCGAGCGGATCTCGTGGATGAAGCCGACCATCTGCCGGCGCAGCGTCTGCGAGATGCCGGGCACGCGGCTTTCGACGATGCGCTCCTCGAGCCGCTGCTCGGGAAAACCGATATGCAAATGCAGGCAGCGGCGCTTCAAGGCGTCGCCGAGGTCGCGCTCGCTGTTGGAGGTGAGGATCACGGTCGGCGGTGTGATGGCCGAGACGGTTCCGAGCTCGGGGATCGTGACCTGGAAGTCGGACAGGATCTCCAGCAGCAGCGACTCGAATTCCGCGTCCGACTTGTCGATCTCGTCGATCAGCAGAACGCAGCCGCCCGGCTGCTCCAGCGCCTGGAGCAGGGGGCGCGGCTCGACGAATTCCTTGGAGAAGAACACGTCGCCGAAATCATGGAGTTGGTCGAGCGCGGCATGCAGGGTCTGCGCGCCGCCCAAGACTTCGCCAAGCTTGTCCTTGAGGATCTGGGTGTAGAGGAGCTGCTTGGCGTATTTCCACTCGTAGAGCGCCTTCGCCTCGTCAAGGCCTTCGTAGCATTGCAGGCGGATCATCTTCATGCCGCGCCAGGCCGCGATCGCCTTGGCGAGCTCGGTCTTGCCGACGCCCGCGGGGCCCTCGACCAGGATCGGCTTCTCGATCTGCTGCGACAAATAGACGGCGGTCGCGATCTGCCGGCTCGCGATATAGCCCTGCGCGGCGAGGCCGCTCTCCACTGCCTCGATCGAGGTCGAGGCCTTCTGTTCAGCCACGAAAGGGCGCTCCCAAAGGTCTTGCTTGAGGCTTGTTCTGCCTGCGTTCCCGGCAAAGAACAAGCCTCGTTTGGGAGGCATCAGACCCGCGCGGACCGCGCTTTTTCCGCTTAGCGCAAATAGTTGAGCGGTTCGCCGTTCGCGCGATCAGTGCCGCAGCAGCTCCGGCTTGCGGATGGTCTGTCTGACCTCGGCGCCGCAATCGGCGCATTCATAGACAAAGTCGATCTTGGCAAGGCTCCAATGCGGTTCGACCTCGCGCACATACATCGGAAGGAACCCCATGCACGAGGGGCAATTCACGGGCGCGATTTCGACATCCTGATGATGCTGTACATAAGCTGGCATCTCGGCTCTCCTTCGCAGGCGACCACCAAACCCGCGCCGAAGCTACTGCCGGTTGCTCCGGGCGCGTCATCAACTCTTTCGAACGGAGATGGAACGGCGGAGGTTTGTCGCTCGCTGTGACATTCTTGTTACGGGTCCGTACTGTAACGGGCGGACTGAATGCCTATTTCTGCGGCCAATCCGGCTCTTCGGATCCTCACCCAACGATAAGGGAGCAACGCCCATGACGCATGCCATTCGCTTTCACAAGACCGGCGGTCCGGAAGTCCTGGTCTGGGAGGAGGTCAGCGTCGGCAAACCCGGACCGGGCGAGGCGCGCATCCGCCACACCGCCGTCGGTCTCAACTTCGTCGATATCTACAACCGCTCGGGCCTGTACCCGGCGCAACTGCCGAGCGGGCTCGGCAGCGAGGCGGCCGGCGTAGTTGAGGAGGTCGGCCCAGGTGTCACCGATCTGAAGCCGGGCGATCGTGTCGCTTACGGCGCCTCGCCGCTCGGCGCCTATTCCGAGGCGCGGCTGATCCCTGCGGACCGCCTGCTGAAGCTGCCCGATGGCGTCGACGACAAGACCGCGGCGGCGATGATGCTCAAGGGGCTCACAACGCAATATCTGATCCGGCAGACCTATCGGGTGAAGGCCGGCGATACCATCCTGCTGCATGCCGCGGCCGGCGGCGTCGGTCTGATCCTGGGCCAGTGGGCCAAGCACCTCGGCGCGACCGTAATCGGTACCGTCAGCAATGACGAGAAGGCCAATCTTGCCAAGGCGCATGGCTGCGACCACGTCATCATCTACACGCGCGAGGATTTCGTGAAGCGGGTCGACGAGATCACGGGCGGCAAGAAGGTCCCCGTGGTCTATGATTCCGTCGGCAAGGACACGTTCCTGAAATCGCTGGATTGCCTCGCGCCGCTCGGCGTCGCCGCGCTGTTCGGTGCGTCCTCTGGCGCCGTCGAGCCGCTCAATCTCGGTTTGCTCGCGCAAAAAGGCTCGCTCTACGTCACCCGGCCGACGCTGTTCACCTACGCCGCCAAGCGCGAAAATCTGGTCGCGATGGCGAATGAGCTGTTCGACGTCGTCAAGTCCGGTGCGGTCAAGATCGAGGTGCACCAGACCTATCCATTGAAGGACGCCGCAAAGGCGCATGCCGATCTCGCCGCACGCAAGACCACGGGGTCGACCGTCCTGCTGGTGTAATGTCCGGGCGGACGGTGGCGCGGGCTATCCGGTCTGCGTCACGTCTGCTCGTGCTTGCGCAGATCGCGGACGTGATCGAGGCGGGATGCCTGGAGGTCGACATCCTCCGGCGGGATCTGGGGCAGGGCGGCCTCGGTGAGGATGGCCTCGGTGACGTCCTCGACCGAATTCTCTGCAATTTCGTGGATGAACGAGACATTCCGGTATTCACCCGAGGCGATGCGGGAGATGACCTCACGCCTCGTGATCTCAGGATCGACGACCGCCTCGCGGCCGCGCCGTCCATAGTCGATCATCACGACGAAATACTGCATGAAAACGAGCCTGCCGCGTCCTGTTGTGGGGCGCGGCAGAGTATTTCCGAAAAACGGAATCAAGTCAAGTCTGATTTCTAAAAAATCGAAATCAACTGGCCGAGGCCCTCACTTCCCCTTCTTGCGGGGGCGCGCCGACTTCGCGCGCAGCCGCTCGAGCTGCCCTTTGGGCATCGACAGGCAGATCTCTCCGACCCACTCCAGCTTCACGCCGACGATCGGCTTGGCATTGAAGCTGGTGAGATTGACGACGGACGGGCTTTTCCCCCGCTCGATGGTCTTCAAATAGCGTTCGCCGGTCTTGAGCCGGACCACGGCCTCTTCGCCGTAGAAGCTCGACAGCGGATGGCGCTGGTCCTTGTAGACCACGATCACGTCGCCGCTCTCGTATTTGGGCAGCATCGAATCGCCCACGATCTCGAATGCGACGGTCTCTTCCATGATCGGGAAGGGCAGCGCGATGTCGCCGAGCCCTTCCGGCGGAACCTGCTCATAATCCGGCTCGATCACGGCGCCGGCGCCGACGCGGCCCATGATCGGCGCGAGATTGAGCTCGAGATATTCCATGATCGGAATGATTTCCGAGGCCTTCACCAGGCGTTCGCCGCCGAGGATCTCCGAGACCGCGCCGGGCCGCACGCCCATGGCCGCCGCCAGGCCGCCCTTGCTCTTGCCCGTCTTCTCCAGGCCCCGCTCGATCATTCCAACGTCCAACATGGTGATTCCCTCGATTGCGCACCGACTTGCCTCTTGTAATCCGAAATTCGGAATTATTGCAATTATGAATATCAGAATTATCGCTTGACTTGATCTTCGGAATACCGGGATGTGCGTTTCGCCTCCCGGTCATGCGATCGGAGGAGGCGCATCACAGGACAGCAACATGGAACCGGGCCATTGGCCGTCGGAGCATTCCGACGCGCTTCGCGACTATTTTCGCAAGGGCATGTCTTATGCGGAGATCGGACGACAGATTAACGCAAGGTTTGGAACGGCTTACACGCGCAATGCGGTGATCGGCCGCGCCAAGCGGCTCCGGCTCGTGATACCGGAATGGATCGCGAGCCCGTCGATCGCGCCGTATTTGCCTGGTGAAGCTCCGGTTTCGCCGCGCCGCGCGGTGTTGCCGAACCTGAATGTGCCGCCGAAGTCCGCAATGAAGCCAGCGGTGCCGGTGAAGTTGCGCTGCGTCGGGGTTCAGCCGCGCCTGATGCAACTGGTTGAACTCGAGCCGGCCGACTGCCGCTATCCCTATGGCGGCGACAAGGACGGGGAGGAGATCGCCTTCTGCGGCCATCCGCGCCAGCCGGGCTCCAGCTATTGCGCGCCGCATGCGCGCCTGGCGCGTCGCTCTGGTGCTGCGTCCGCCC
>NZ_JALBHA010000476.1:0-4900 GCF_023006445.1 Bradyrhizobium sp. SHOUNA76 | reverse complement strand
GGTCGCGCGCCGCGCCGACGTGCTGGCCCGGCGCGTGATCTCGCTGCTGTCGCAGGCGCCGCTGGTGCTCAACGAGACCGACAACAAATTCTACCGCCGCTATCTGCGCGCCTTGGCCCGCGAGATCCGCTTCCTGCGCTACACCATGGTCAACATTCCGGACGGGGTGCCGAAACTCCAGGTGCTGATCGCGCTGTGCTATGCGGCCCTGTGCCTCGCCAACCAGGCCAGCCACATCCGCAACGCCTCGAAAAGACTCTCCGACGAATTGCAGCGGCAGATCCTGCCCGACGGCGGACATATCTCACGCAACCCGGGCGCGCTGATCGAACTCTTGATCGACCTGCTGCCGCTGCGGCAGACCTTTGCCGCGCGCAACATCGCGCCGCCGCCGGCACTGCTCAACGCGATCGACCGCATGATGCCGATGCTGCGTTTCTTCCGGCATGGCGACGGAAATTTCGCGCTGTTCAACGGCATGAGCGCGACATCTTCGGACCTGCTCGCGACGCTGCTCGCCTATGACGACACCCACGGCGTGCCGATGGCGAACATGCCGCATACCGGTTTTCAGCGCCTCGATGCCGGCCAGACCACTTTGATCATCGACACCGGTCCGCCGCCGCCCGCCGGCGTCAGTCACGACGCCCATGCCGGCTGTCTGTCGTTCGAACTGTCCTCCGGGATCAGCCGCATCGTCACCAATTGCGGCATGCCGACCACGGGCCGCGACAATTGGCGGCCGTTCGCACGCGGCACGGCGGCGCATTCGACGCTAACCTATCACAACGCCTCGTCATGCCAGTTCGTGGAGATGTCGGCGATGAAGCGGCTCCTGCACGGCTCGCCCGTCACCAGCGGGCCCGTCGAGGTGGAGAGCTATCGCGAGATCGTGCAGAACGGCACGCTGCTCACGACCTCGCATGACGGCTATCTCGGCAAATTCGGCGCGATCCATCGCCGGGTGCTGATGATCGCCAATGACGGCGCGCGCATCGACGGCGAGGATACGCTGTCGCCGCCGCAGGGCGGACGCTTCAAGGGCGCGGACGCCGATTTCGCGCTGCGCTTCCATCTGCATCCGGCGGTGAAGGCGAGCCGGCTGTCGGATGCGCGCGGCGTCATGCTGGTGCTGCCGAACCGCGACGTCTGGACCTTCGAGGCGCTCGACGACAAGGTCGACCTCGAGGACAGCGTGTTCCTGGCCGGCAATGACGGCCCGCGCCGCACCGCCCAGATCGTGATCCGGCAGGACGCGCGGCAGGCACCCTCGATCCGCTGGAGCTTCATCCGCTCCACGGCGTCGCCGACCGTCACCAATGCCCGCCGCAACGCCCGGCGTGAACCGGAACTTCCGCTGTAAACGCGCGGATTCAGCCTCATCTGAACGTTGTGAAGCACGCCGAAAACTGCTATCGAGCCCTCGCTCGCGCGACTGGCGACCTTGGATGGAGCACCATCGGGAAGCGCGGGACATAGACGCCGCGCGCCTGGGCATAGACACTCCCTGAACAGAGGATCTTGCTCATGACTGACCATCCCCGCCGCGTCACCCGCGCTCTTCTCTCCGTCTCCGACAAGACCGGCCTGATCGAGTTTGCCAAGGCGCTTGCCGCGCACGACGTCGAGCTGGTCTCGACGGGCGGCACCGCGAAAGCGATCGCCGCGGCCGGTCTCAAGGTGAAGGACGTCTCCGACCTGACCGGCTTCCCCGAGATGATGGACGGCCGCGTCAAGACGCTGCATCCGAAGGTGCATGGCGGCCTGCTCGCGATCCGCGACAACAAGGAGCACGCGGAGGCAATGAAGGCGCACGGCATCGCGCCGATCGATCTGCTCGTCGTCAATCTCTATCCGTTCGAGGCGACCGTCGACAAAGGCGCCGGCTTCGAGGATTGCATCGAGAATATCGACATCGGCGGCCCCGCGATGATCCGCGCTGCGGCCAAGAACCATGACGACGTCGCGGTCGTGGTCGAGGCCGAGGACTACAAGGCCGTGCTCGACGAGCTCGCCGCCAACAACGGCGCGACCACCCTGAAGCTGCGCCGGCGGCTTGCGGCAAAGGCCTATGCGCGCACCGGCGCTTACGATGCCGCGATCTCGAACTGGTTCAACCGCCAGCTCGAGATCGACGCGCCCGACTTCCGCGCCTTCGGCGGCCGCCTGATCCAGTCGCTCCGTTATGGCGAGAACCCGCACCAGACCGCGGCGTTCTATGCGACGCCCGACAAGCGCCCGGGCGTGTCGACCGCGCGCCAGCTCCAGGGCAAGGAGCTCTCCTATAACAACATCAACGACACCGACGCGGCCTATGAATGCATCGGCGAGTTCGACGCCAAGCGCACCGCGGCCTGCGTCATCGTCAAACACGCCAATCCCTGCGGCGTGGCGGAAGGCTCCGACCTCGTCAGCGCCTATCGCAAGGCGCTGGCCTGCGATTCCACCTCGGCGTTCGGCGGCATCATCGCAATGAACCGTGCGCTCGACGCCGATACCGCGCGCGAGATCACAAAAATCTTCACCGAGGTGATCATCGCGCCCGACGCCAGCGAGGAAGCGATCGCCATCATCGGCGCGCGCAAGAACCTCCGCCTGCTGCTCGCCGGCAGCCTGCCCGACCCGCGCGCGCCGGGTCTCACCGCCAAGACGGTTGCCGGCGGCCTGCTGGTGCAGAGCCGCGACAATGCTGTGGTCGACGACATGACCTTCAAGGTCGTGACCAAGCGTGCACCAACTGACGGCGAGATGCGCGACCTGAAGTTTGCATTCCGCGTGGCAAAGCACGTCAAGTCCAACACCATCATCTACGCTAGGGATCTCGCCACCGTCGGCATCGGCGCGGGCCAGATGAGCCGGGTGGATTCAGCGCGGATCGCGGCGCGAAAAGCCCAGGATGCGGCGAACGAGCTGAAGCTCGCCGAACCGCTCACCAAGGGCTCGGTGGTGGCCTCGGATGCGTTCTTCCCGTTCGCCGACGGCATGCTCGCCTGCATCGAGGCCGGCGCCACCGCCGTGGTGCAGCCCGGCGGCTCCATGCGCGACGACGAGGTGATCAAGGCGGCCGACGAGCACGGCATCGCCATGGTGTTCACGGGCACCCGGCACTTCAGGCACTGAGCCGATCGGCGTAACGGCTGCAGAGCGACGACGATCCCACCGACCGCGTCATTGCGAGCGAAGCGAAGCAATCCAGAATCTTTCCGCAAAAGAAGTCTGGATTGCTTCGTCGCTTTCGCTCCTCGCAATGACGAGCGGTGAAACAGGGTCGTGCGGGTTAATCCCGCACCCGCATCAACAGCGCCAATCCCGTGACGAAGAACACCACCAGCACGGCCATGCCGGCCTTCTGGCTTGCGGTCACCGCCGTGATCACGCCGATCAGAAGCGGTCCGATGAAGGACGTCACCTTCCCGGTCAGTGCGAACAGGCCGAAATACTGGGCGATGCGGTCTTTCGGTGCGAGGCGGATCAGCAGCGTGCGTGAGGCCGCCTGGAGTGGACCACCGGCCGCGCCGATGAGGCAGCCCAGCACCAGATAGGCGCGCTCCGCGGCGCTCGAGAACAAGGGAGCGCCTGATTGCGGCGGCGCGACCTTGACGAACAACACGCTGTCCTTGTCGACCAGTAGGATTGCCGCCACCGACAGCAACAGGACCAGCAGGCTGCCGGCAATGACGCGCTTCGGCCCGAGACGATCATCCAACTTGCCGCCAAGCCAGGCGCCCAATGCGCCGGCGATCGCGAGCATGATGCCGAAGGTGCCGATCTGAATCGTGTGCCAGCCGAAGGTGCCCGCGGCATAGATGCCGCCGAAGGCGAACAGCGACACCAGGCCGTCGGTGTAGATCATGTTGGCGAGCAGGAAGGCCGCGAGCGACTGCTGCTTCGGCAGGCTCTTGATCGACTGCTTCAGCTCCCACAGTCCTTCGTGCAACGCCTCGCGCAGCGGGCGCTTCGCCGGATAGTCAGGCGTGAACAGGAACAGCGGCGTCACGAAGATCACGAACCACAGTCCGGTCAGCGGCCCGACGATGCGATCGCCCTGATGGCTGACCGGATCGAGCCCAAACAGCGGCGAAAGACCGAGCAATGTGCGGCCGGTCTCGGGATTGGCGGCGAGGAGGCCGAGTACGATGATCAGGCTGACGATGCCGCCGACATAGCCGGTCGCCCAGCCGGTGCCGGAAAGCCGACCGATCCGCTCCGGCGGCACCAGCGTCGGCATCATCGCATTGTTGAAGAGCGTGCCGAATTCCGCGCCGACACTGGCGAGCGCCACCGCGGTGAGCAGCGGCGGAATGACCGAGGGATCGCCGGGCTTGCCGATCCAAAGCGTGCAGGACGCCAGCACCAGCACCGCGCCGAACCCTGCGATCCAGGGCTTCCTGCGGCCGGACGCATCGGCGATGGCCCCAAGCACGGGCGACAGCAGCGCGATGGCGAGACCCGCAGCCGCCATCGCAAATCCCCACAATGATTGGCCGGTGGCGGGATTCGGCGCGATGCTGGTGGCGAAATAGGGCGCAAACACGAAGGTCGTGATCAGCGTGAAATAGGGCTGCGCAGCCCAGTCGAAGAAGATCCAGCTGACGACGGCGGCGCGCGGCGGATAGGTCCGCGGTACGCCGGCCATGCGCGCATCGGGGGCGATCGTCGTCATCACGCAGTCCTCATCACGAACAGTTTTGCCTGTCTTGGGGCAAACCGTATAGCATTGCCGTGACGGGTGTGAACTGGCCCGAGGGCACGACGGAAATTTTGATGATGTCCTCATATTCGACACGACGGACATTTTTGGCCGCCATTGCCACGCTGGCGCTGGGCCTTGTGCCCGCGACGGCACAGGATGCGCGGCAGGGCTATGTCCCGCCCGCCCGCGACCACGTGCGCGCCGTCG
>NZ_JALBHA010000475.1:0-4908 GCF_023006445.1 Bradyrhizobium sp. SHOUNA76 | reverse complement strand
GTCACGCGTCCCGACGCGCAAGGCGCGATCGGCACGCTGCGCGACCTGCCCGAACTCGTGCGGCGGACCCAAGGCGGCCCCGCCATACTCATCATCGGCGAGGTGGTCCGGCATGCCGGCTCGCTTCGCCGCCAATCTCCAAAGCAAATCATCTCTGACCTCCTGGATGCAGCCGAATGACCTCCCCGCTTGAACAGAAGAAGATCAAGATCGCCGGCCCCTCGATCGTGACCGCCAACCGGACCTGGGACGGCATCGTGGTGTATCGCACCGCCGCCAAGAGCTGGTCTGCGGACCTCTCCGAAGCTGCGATCGTGCGCAACTCCGACGAGGCCAAGGCGTTGCTTGCGGAGTCCGTCGCCGATGACGTCGGCGCGATCGGACCCTATATCGCCCCGGTGCAGGTCGGCGCGGACGGCAAGATCGAACCCGGCAATCTGCGCGAACAGATCCGCCGCACCGGTGTGACCATCGGACAGTCGGCCCAGGCTTAAGGCGCTTTCTTATGTACGCTTACGACGAAATCGACCGCACGCTCGTCAACGAGCGCGTCTCGGAGTTCCGCGACCAGGTGAAGCGGCGCCTCTCCGGCGAGCTCACCGAGGATGAGTTCAAGATCCTGCGCCTGCAGAACGGCGTCTACCTGCAGCTGCACGCCTACATGTTCCGCGTCGCGATCCCGTATGGGACGCTGGCAACGAACCAGTTGCGGGCGCTCGCCCATGTCGCGCGCAAATATGACCGTGGCTACGGCCACTTCACCACGCGGCAGAACATCCAGTTCAACTGGATCAAGCTCGCCGAGCTGCCGGATGCGCTGGAGGATCTCGCCAAGGTCGGCATCCATGCGATGCAGACTTCCGGCAACAACATGCGCAATGTCACCTCGGACCAGTGGGCCGGCGTCGCGCCAGGCGAGATCGAGGATCCGCGCATCTGGTCGGAGCTGATCCGCCAGCACACAACGCTGCATCCGGAATTCTCGTTCCTGCCGCGCAAGTTCAAGATCGCGATCACCGCGTCGGACCACGACCGGGCCGCGATCAAGATCCACGACATCGGCTTGAGGCTGATCAAGAACGAGAAGGGCGAGACCGGATTCGAGGTGCTGGTCGGCGGCGGTCTCGGCCGCACGCCGTTCATCGCCAAGACCATCAAGCACTTCGTGCACGGTCGCGACATCCTCAGCTACATCGAGGCGATCCTGCGCGTCTACAATCAGTACGGCCGGCGCGACAACATCTACAAGGCACGCATCAAGATCCTGGTGCACGAGCTCGGCATCGAGAAGTTCTCCCGCGAGGTCGAGGAGGAGTGGCAGCACATCCGCAACTCCTCGCTCCAGATCGACGACGAGGTGATCGAGGATATCCGCTCGCGCTTCACCTATCCTTCTTACGAGAAGCTGCCGCACATGCCGGACGAGCTGCGTCAGGCTGCGGCCGATCCCGACTTCGAAGCGTGGCGCAAGAACTCGGTGGCCCCGCACAAGGTGCAGGGCTACTCCATCGTCACGATCTCGTTGAAGCCGATCGGTGCGCCTCCGGGCGATGCCACCGCCGAGCAGATGGATGCGCTCGCCGATCTCGCCGACAAATATTCCTTCGGTGAGGTCCGCGTCGGCCACGAGCAGAACCTGGCGCTGCCGCATGTCGCCAAGCGGGACCTGCCGGCGCTGTGGAAGGCGCTCGACAAGCTCGGGCTCGCGACCCCGAACGTCAATCTGATCACCGACATCATCGCCTGCCCCGGGCTCGATTATTGCTCGCTGGCGAATGCGCGCTCGATTCCGATCGCGCAGGAATTGACGCGGCGCTTCGCCAATCACGAGCTCGCGAACCTGATAGGCCGCCTCCACATCAACATCTCCGGCTGCATCAATGCCTGCGGCCATCACCATGTCGGCCATATCGGCATTCTCGGCGTCGAGAAGAACGGCGAGGAGGTCTATCAGATCACCATCGGCGGCCGTGCCGACGAGAACGCCGCGCTGGGCACCTTGATCGGACCCGGTGTCAAATTCGACGAAGTCGCCGATGTCATCGAGGACGTCGTGGAAGCCTATCTGGCGCTGCGCGAGCGGCCCGAAGAGCTGTTCATGGACACGGTGAAGCGTCTCGGCGTCGAACCCTTCAAGGAGCGCGTCTATGCCACTCGTTAACGGCGGAAAGATCGCCGACGACAGCTTCGCCAAGCTGACCGTCGACACGCCGCTGCCCGAGGGCGGCGACATCCTGGTGCCGGCCGAACGCTTCCTCGGCGAAGCGGAAGGCTTGCTTAAACGCGCCGGCAAGGTCGGCGTGATCTGGCCGAACAGCCGCGATATCGCCGAGCTCGTGCCTTATCTCGGCAAGATCGCCGTCGTCGCGCTGGTGTTCCCGACCTTCCGCGACGGCCGCGCCTACAGCCAGGCGCGGCTGCTGCGCGAGCGCTACAATTACCGCGGCGAATTGCGTGCCACCGGCCAGATCCTGCGCGACCAGTTCGTGTTCATGCTGCGCGCCGGCTTCGATTCCTTCGAGGTCAAGAAGCAGGCCGACGCGGAAGCCTTCATGCAGACCGCCAAGCGCTATTCGGTGTTCTACCAGCCGACCGGCGACGGCCGTATCACGGCTTTGCACCGGCGCATGCAGCTCCGCCACTCCGAAGGTGTGGGCACATGAACGCGATCGCGCCGCAGGTTTCGCCCGTCTCTGCGTTGCCTTCGGCGGACGAGCTCGATCGCGCCCTGCGCGATGCTTCGCCCGCTGAGATCATCGCTGCGGCGCTGAAGACGGTTGGACGTGAAAGGCTTGCGCTGGTGTCGTCCTTCGGCACGGAATCGGCGACGCTGCTGAAGGTCATGGCCGACGTCGACCCGGCGATCCCGGTGATCTTCCTCGACACCGGCTGGCTGTTCGAGGAGACGCTCGCTTATCGCGATACCTTGATCGCGACGCTGGGCCTGAAGGACGTTCGCTCGATCAAGCCCGCAGAGGAAGCGCTGACGCGCGAAGATCCCGACCGCGACCTCTGGTTCTCCGATCCCGATGCCTGCTGCCGCATCCGCAAGGTGGAACCGCTGGCGCGTGCGCTGAAGCCGTTCGCGGCCTGGATCAACGGCCGGAAGCGCTTCCAGGGCAATGCGCGGGCCGACATTCCGGTCGTCGAAGACGATGGCGCGCGGTTGAAGTTCAACCCCTTCGCCAACGTCTCGCGTGAGGAACTCGAGGCGATCTTCGTCCGCGCCAAATTGCCGCGTCATCCACTGGCCGCCTCCGGTTTTCTGTCGGTTGGGTGTATGCCTTGCACCAGCAGAACGGCCGATGGCGAGGACGCACGCGCCGGTCGCTGGCGCGGCCGGGCCAAGACAGAATGCGGCATCCACACGATGAAGACTTCGTAGCACAGTCGCGTTGCCACGAAGCGAACAAGAAAATCCGGTTCCGTTGACTTAAGCGCGTTTCGCCCCGAGTTATGCCTGCACGCCTTCGCTGACACCGACGTCAGCGAAGTGAATGGAGATGGACATGATGCGCCGTATCGTTCCGCTCGCTGCAGGCCTCGTCTTGACGGGTTTCTTGGCAAGCTCGGCTCTCGCTGCTGATATCAACCTGTTGAACGTGTCGTACGATCCGACGCGCGAGCTCTATGGCGAATTCAACAAGGCGTTTGCGAATGCCTATCAGAAGGAGACCGGCAAGAGCGTCGAGATCAAGCAGTCGCATGGCGGCAGCGGCTCGCAAGCGCGCGCGGTGATCGACGGCTTGCAGGCCGATGTGGTGACCCTTGCGCTCGCCTATGACATCGATGCCATCGCGGCCAAGGGCCTCACCACAGCCGATTGGCAGAAGCGGCTACCGCAGAATTCATCACCCTACACCTCGACGATCGTCTTCCTCGTCCGCAAGGGCAATCCCAAGGCCATCAAGGACTGGGACGATCTGATCAAGCCGGGCGTCGCCGTGATCACGCCGAACCCGAAGACGTCGGGCGGGGCGCGCTGGAATTATCTGGCGGCCTGGGGTTTTGCGCAGAAGAAGTACGGCTCGGCCGAAAAGGCCAAGGAGTTCATCGGAAAGCTCTATCAGCAGGTGCCGGTGCTCGATACCGGCGCGCGCGGCGCCACCGTCACCTTCGTCGAGCGTGGCGTCGGCGACGTGCTGCTCGCCTGGGAGAACGAGGCGTTCCTGGCGCTGAAGGAGTTCGGCGCGAACAAGTTCGAGATCGTGGCGCCGCCGCAGTCGATCCTCGCCGAGCCGCCGGTCACCATCGTCGACAAGGTTGCCGATAAAAAAGGCACCCGCAACGCCGCCGATGCCTATCTCCAGTACTGGTACACCAAGGAAGGGCAGGAAATTGCCGCACGTAATTTCTACCGCCCGCGCGATCCCGAGATCGCCAAGAAAAACGAAAACGCCTTCGCCAAGGTCGAACTATTTACGATCGACGACGTTTTCGGTGGTTGGACCAAGGCGCAGAAGGAACATTTCGCCGACGGCGGCATCTTTGACCAGATCTACAAGAACTGATCTGGCGCTGTCTTAAGGGCTTTTAGCAGGGGGCCTGGTGAGCGTATTCGCAGCAAGACGCCGGACATTGCCGGGCTTCGGTCTCACGATGGGACTGACGCTGTCCTGGCTGTCCATCATTATCCTGATTCCGCTCGCCGGGCTGTTCCTGAAATCGCTCGAGCTCAGCCCCGAGCAGTTCTGGAATATCCTCACCAGCCGCCGCACCCTGAATGCGCTGCGCGTCTCCTTCGGCCTTGCGTTCGCGGCGGCCTGCGTCAATCTCGTGATGGGCAGCATCATCGTCTGGGCGCTCGTGCGGTATCGCTTTCCAGGCCGGCGGCTGTTCGATGCCATCGTCGATGTGCCCTTCGCGCTGCCGACGGCGGTCGCCGGCGTGGCGTTGACCGCGCTGTTC
>NZ_JALBHA010000474.1:0-4960 GCF_023006445.1 Bradyrhizobium sp. SHOUNA76 | reverse complement strand
GGCGTTATCGCCGGACTGCTTTGCGTCGGTGAGCGCACGCCAGGCGGCTTCTTGAAACGCATCGGCGGTCGGCGCGACGCCTTTAAGCACGTCCTCTGCGGCACGGGCGCGCCAGGGCTTTGCGGCAACGCCGCCAAGCGCAAGCCGTGCCTCCGCAATCTTTCCGTTCTCGATCCGCAGCGCCGCGGCGGCGGACACCACGGCGAAGGCGTAGGAGGTGCGCTCACGGACCTTGAGGTAGCGCGCATGCGCGGCGAATCCGCTTGCGACCGGCGGCAGGCGCACCGCGACGATGAGATCGCCCGGTTCAAGCGCGGACTCGCGCTCGGGCGTATCGCCCGGCAGACGATGCAACGCCTCGAGCGCGATCTCGCGGCGGCCGTTCCTGCCCTCGATCTCGACGATGGCATCGAGCGCGACCAGCGGCACGCAGAAATCCGACGGGTGGGTCGCGATGCAGTTCTCGCTCCAGCCGAGCACGGCATGGCCGCGGTTCTCGCCGTCGCGGGCGTCGCAGCCGCTGCCGGCCTCTCGCTTGTTGCAGCGGCTGGCGGTGTCGTAGAAATACGCACAGCGCGTCCGTTGCAGGAGATTGCCGCCGACGGTCGCAGCATTGCGCAGTTGCGCCGATGCACCGGATAGGAGCGCTTCGGCGACGGCCGGATAGGACTTTGCGAAATCCGCGTCGTGCGCGAGATCGGCATTGCTCACGAGCGCGCCGACGCGGAGCGATCCGTCGGCTAGCCGCTCGATGCCGTCGAGCCCTTCGAGATGGGTGACGTCGACGAGACGGTCCGGACGGCTGATATTGCCCTTCATCAGATCGAGCAGATTGGTGCCGGCGGCGAGATAGACGGCGCCCGGCTGGGCTGCGGCAGCAACGGCCTCGGTGACCGTGGCGGGCCTGACGTAATCGAACGGCTTCATGCGGAACGCCTCTGATTGATCTCGTCCATCTGTCCTTGCGCGTCGAGCACGGCATCGACGATGCCGGTATAGGCGCCGCAGCGGCACAGATTGCCGCTCATGCATTCGCGGATGCGTTCCGGATCGTTGCCGGCCTGCGCCTCGCTCATCATGCCGATGGCGCTCATGATCTGGCCGGGCGTGCAGAAGCCGCACTGGAAGCCATCATGGCCAATGAAGGCAGCCTGCACGGGATGCAGCTGGTCGCCGCGCGCCACGCCCTCGATGGTGAGGATGTCGGCGCCGTCATGGCTGATGGCGAGCGCAAGGCAGGAGTTGATGCGCTTGCCGCCGACCAGAATGGTGCAGGCGCCGCACTGGCCGCGGTCGCATCCCTTCTTGGTTCCGGTGAGATGGAGGCGCTCACGCAGGAGATCGAGCAGCGTGACGCGCGGATCGTCGAGGACGAAGTCGCGTCGCGCACCGTTCACGGTGAGGCTGATGGAGTGGTTCATACAAGGCTCCGATCAGATATGGACATGAGTGATCGCGCAGCGCGCCACCGCCGTGGCCGCCGTCGATCTTGCGCCGGCCAGACACACAATCCCGGCTCGCACCCGGCGAAGATACGGAGGCACCCTCCGCTTAACAAGAGCCGCCGGAAAATATTTGGAATTCGTCAAAAGCCCGTGCACCACCAACGCGATGCAGCCCCGCGAGGGTTCAACGAGGGTTCAATCTAACCAATTCGTGATCTACATTGCCTGATATGGACGACCACACCGATCAGACCCGAAAGCCCCGCGCCGATGCCGTGCGCAATCGCGAGCGCGTGCTCGAGGCCGCGAAGGCCGTGTTCAACGCCGGCGGCCCCGAGGCGAGCCTGGAGGCGGTCGCCAAGCGTGCCGGCGTCGGCATCGGCACGCTCTATCGGCACTTCCCGACGCGCGAGGATCTGTTCGAGGCGGTGTACCGGCGCGAGGTCGAGCAGCTCAGCGAGCTTGCCGAGCATCTGCGAAGCGCGAAGGATCCGGTCGACGCGCTCCGCCGCTGGCTACGCTCCGCCGTCGAATTCGTCGCGACGAAGAAAGGCATGTCGGCTGCGCTGGCGCTGACCTATCAGAGCTCGTCGGAACTCGCAGCCTTCTCGATGGACCGGCTGACCAAGGCGATCGGCTCGCTGCTCGCGCGCGCGGTGGAGGCCAGCCAGATGCGGGGCGATATCAGTCCGGAAGACCTGCTCAGGGCCCTGATCGGCATGTGCTACATGCACGATCAGCCCGGCTGGCAATCCTCGGTGCTGCGCATGCTCGACGTGTTCGTCGATGGACTGCGCGTGCAGCCCGCCGCCAAGGCCAAGGCAGGCGCCGCCAAGCGCGCGAAACCTGCGGTGAAACGCAAGCGATAGCGCGCCCGTATTTCCCTGAGGTCATGCTAGGATCAGCATCGCCGGGATTTCAACGCGGAGCCTGTCATGCGCATTGCCGCCGTGCTCGTCGCTATCAGCCTTGTCTTCAGCTCCACCGCGGCCCTCGCCGACGATGTTGCCAATGCGCGGGGCGTCATCCGCGCCCAGGAGCAGGCCTTCGTCCGCGACGATGCGCGCGCCGCCTATTCCCACGCCGCGCCGGCGATCAAGGAGATCTTCCCCGCGCCGGACATCTTCATGTCCATGGTGCAGAACGGTTATGCGCCGATCTATCGCCACAAGAGTTTTGAATTTGGCGAGAGCAAGAGCGAGGGGAGCTGGATTTCCCAGCGCGTTCATATCATCGACGCCAATGGCGAAGCGTGGGAAGCCCTGTACACGCTCGAGCAGCAGGCGGACGGCAGCTACAAGATCACCGGCTGCTCGCTGCTGAAGGCGGGACAGTCGGTTTAGGTCGCAAAACCCGGTCCGGCCTTCACCGCATTCATCCGCGAGCGGATCAGCAGGGTCACGACGATGGCGATATTCAGCGCGTTCCAGGCGACGCCGTTGGCGAACGCCGCGGCGTAGGAGCCGGTGGCATCGAAGATGACGCCCGACACCCAGCCGCCGAAGGACATGCCGAACACCGACGCGAAGATCACGATGCCGACGCGGGTCGCGGCCTCGCTCGCCGGCATCGCCTCGCGCACGATGATGGCATAGCTCGGCACGATGCCGCCCTGGAACAGTCCGAACATCGCGGAGATCAGATAGAGCGAGGCGAGGCTGTCGAAGAACAGATAGAACACGAGCGCAAAGCCCTGCGCCAGCGATCCCACCAGCAGCGTGCGGATGCCTCCGATCTTGTCGGCGAGATAACCCGAGCCGATGCGGCTGATGATGCCGCAGCCCATCATCAGCGACAGCATCTCCGCGCCGCGCGCCACGCCGTAGCCGAGGTCGCCGCAATAGGCGACGATATGCACCTGCGGCATCGCCATGGCGACGCAGCAGGAGATGCTGGCGATCGAGAGCAGCACCGTCAGCGCGTTGGTCGAGAGCTTGAGATCGACCCGCGGCGGCGGTGCGTTGGCGTGATCGCGGACCTTGTCGTCACCCATCTGCGCGCGCAGGACGAGGACCAGAAGCGCCATCGTGCTGGCGCAGACGATGCCGATGCCGATATGGGTGTAGCGCCAGCCGATCTCCTGCGTGCCCCAGCTCACGATCGGCGGCCACATCGTGCCGGCAACGTAATTGCCGCTCGCGACGATCGTCACGGCCAATCCGCGATAGCGCTCGAACCAGTGCGATGCTTCCGCCATCAGCGGCGCGAAGGTCGCGGACGTGCCGAGCCCGATCAGGAAATACGCCGCTACGAACTGCCAGAGCTGGGTCGACAGCCCCGCGAGCACATTGGCGACGCCGAGGAAGGCGATGCTGATCGCCATCGCCGCCACGATGCCGAACCGGTCGGTGATCTTGCCAGCGATCACGCCGCCGAGCCCGAAACCGAACATCATCAGCGTGAAGGCCAGCGACACTGCTCCACGTGTGGCACCGAATTCCGTCTGCACCACGGGAATCACGACCACGACCGCCCACATGCCGACGGCGCCGATCGAGCCGATCACAAGCGCAATGAGCAGCCGCATCCAGGCCTGACGGGAATCAGGGCTGAATGAATCAGGGCTTTGTCCTGGATGATTGGGTGCGTGCACGCGCGGAACATGTTCGCGGATCGCCTCGCGGTCAAGCATCGTGGCGCGATATTGGGCATGCGCGGTGCACTGCGGTAATAAGTTCTTGGCGAACGCACGTTTTGCCATTAGTTTGCAATCAGCGTGTGCAACATTGCCGCGCGGAACGCATGTCGGCGGAATGTTGCTGCGATTGACACGATCGATGCGGATCAGGGTGGGGCGGATCGTCGCCCTCGCCTATCTGTTCTGCGTGATCGCGCCGGCGGCAGTCCTCGCGTGGGGCGGCGGTCCCGCGCCATGCCTCGACGACGCGATCCTCGCCGATCTCGTGCCGGCGCATCACCATATGCAGGCCGGCCACATCCATGGCGCCGCCTCGCATGATCACGCCGGCCCGCATGCACATCACAAGGCCGCACAGGACGCACCGGCATCGGATCATCATGGCGGCAAGGGAACAGTCGGCCCCTGCTGTGCGATGATGTGCGTCAGCGCATTGCCGGCCGATCTGCCGGTCGTCGCGACACCGGTCCAGCCGACGTCGACCTGCGCGATCGAGCTCGTGGCCAGCCCGCACAGCGCGGCACCGGCTCAGCGCTACCGCCCCCCCATCGCCTGATCTGACACGACGATTTCGGGACGAGCGCGCTTTTTCCGCGCGCGCGGACCTGTGGTCTTTCAGATCAGGGATAAATCATGCCTACGCTTTCCGGAGCGAGGTCCGCCGCCGCATCTGCGGTGGGTGGACGACACTTTCTATTCCATTGGCCGCTGCTGGCCCTTGCTGCGCTGGCGCTGTCCGGCTGCATGCCGGCAACGACCCAAATCGCGAGCGCCGATCCCGCCGATCCCGCGGCGAAGGTGGCGCCCGTCGGCTATCGCTCGACCATTGCGCCCTATACCAGCCTGCGACCGGCGACGCCGGCACCATGGCGCGGCC
>NZ_JALBHA010000473.1:0-4983 GCF_023006445.1 Bradyrhizobium sp. SHOUNA76 | reverse complement strand
GTTCGCCTGCGAGCGTCCGCGTCAGCTCGAGATTGGCGCGTGTCGCCGGATCGATCGCCATGGTCGCGCCCGAGGCTTCGCGCGCGGGTGGCGATAGCGGCGGATGCTTGCCGACCTGGGTACGATCGACATAGGTGACGGCGGCGGCCGCGGCGGTGGCCTCCAAGCGCGTGAGCTGAGAGAGCCCGTCCATGGTTGCGACGGCAAAGTAATCGCACAGTCGCTTCTCGGCGGTGGCGCCGTCGAAGACGTCGCGGGTCAGCGGCGTCACCGCCGGCAGCTCGCGCAAGGTCTGTCCGAGTTCGCTGTCGTTGTAGAGTGCGTCGGTGACGATCGCCTCGTTCGGGTTGATGCGCGCCAGCGTCGCGGCGAGCTCGCCGCTAGAGCATTCCAGCACGGTGAATTCGGCGGTCGAGATGTCGATCCAGGCGAGGCCAAAGCGGTCGCCGCCGCCGGAAGTCCGGGCGCGCGCGACGGCCAGCAGATAATTGTTGGCACGCGCGTCGAGCAGCGTGTCTTCGGTGAGCGTGCCCGGCGTCACCAACCGTACCACGCCCCTGCGCACGACGCTCTTGTTGCCGCGCGCTTTCGCGGCCGCGGGATCCTCGGTCTGCTCGCAGACCGCGACGCGGTGGCCGGCGGATATCAGGCGATGCAGGTAATCCTCGGAACGCTCGACCGGCACGCCGCACATCGGGATGTCGGCGCCCTGATGCTTGCCGCGCTTGGTCAGCACGATGCCGAGTGTCCTGGAGGCGATCTCCGCGTCCTCGAAGAACAATTCGTAAAAGTCGCCCATCCGGTAGAACAGCAGCAGGCCCTGATGCGCCGCCTTGATCTCAAGGTACTGTTCCATCATCGGGGTGACCCGCGCGGCGGCTTCCGCTGGCGGCGCGGGCGTGTCGTCGGGGGGCGGGACGGGGATCGGCTGTGGCATGGTCATGGGCGGCGCAACCTACAAAATTTCGGCACCTGCTCCTATCGCTTTGGCCGGCAGGACCGGGTTTTCCACGTTGTCCGCATTGCGGCATGCGTGGCTGGCGTGCGCCCCCCTCGGAACACGCGCGTATCAGTCAATTGACCTGCCGCGGGCGCGCTCCTAAAACTCCGCCGTCATTGAAGAATTCTGGCCGAACCGCGGCATTCAGGGAGAACAACGATGCGTGACGTCTTTATCTGCGATGCCGTGCGGACCCCGATCGGCCGCTTCGGCGGCTCGCTCGCCAAGGTGCGCGCCGACGATCTCGCCGCCGCCCCGATCAAGGCGCTGATGGCCAAGCATCCCAATCTCGACTGGGCCCAGGTGGACGAAGTCTTCTTCGGCTGCGCCAACCAGGCCGGCGAGGACAACCGCAACGTCGCGCGCATGGCGCTCCTGCTCGCGGGTCTCCCGGATTCGGTTCCGGGTCAGACCCTGAACCGCCTCTGTGCCTCCGGCCTCGATGCCGTCGGCGCCGCAGGTCGCGCCATCCGCTCCGGCGAGATCGAGCTTGCGATCGCCGGCGGCGTCGAATCCATGACCCGCGCGCCCTTCGTGATGGGCAAGGCGCAAGAAGCGTTCTCGCGCTCCGCCGAAATCTTCGACACCACGATCGGCTGGCGCTTCATCAATCCGCTGCTGAAGGCGCAGTATGGCGTCGATGCCATGCCGGAGACCGGCGAGAACGTCGCCGAGGAATTCCAGGTCTCTCGCGCCGACCAGGACGCCTTCGCCATCCGCTCGCAGCAGCGCGCAGGTGCCGCGATCGCCGCCGGCTATTTTGCGGAAGAAATCATCGCGATCACCATTCCCGGTGGCAAGGCGGGCCCGATCACCGTCGACAAGGACGAGCATCCGCGTCCCGAGACCACGCTGGAAGGTCTCGCCAAGCTGAAGCCGATCGTGCGCAATCCCGGCACGGTGACCGCCGGCAATGCCTCCGGCGTCAATGACGGCGCTGCCGCGATGATCCTGGCTTCGGAAGCTGCGGTGAAGAAGCATGGTCTGACGCCCCGCGCGCGCATCCTCGGCCTTGCCTCGGCCGGCGTGCCGCCGCGCATCATGGGCATCGGCCCGGTGCCGGCGACCCGCAAGCTGATGGAACGGCTCGGCAAGAAGATCAGCGATTTCGACCTGATCGAGCTCAACGAGGCCTTCGCCTCGCAGGGCATCGCCTGCATGCGCCAGCTCGGCGTCGCCGACGATGCGGATTTCGTCAATCCGCATGGCGGCGCGATCGCCCTCGGCCATCCCCTCGGCATGAGCGGCGCACGCCTCGCGCTCACCGCCGTCCACGGCATGGAGAAGCGCGGCGGCAAGCTCGCGCTCGCCACCATGTGCGTCGGCGTCGGCCAAGGCGTCGCGGTCGCGATCGAGAAGCTGAACTGACCGGACGCACAGCGTCCGGTCATCCCGGAGCCGCTCGCTAGAGTGGAATCCGGGATCTCGAGATTCCGGGTTCAGCCCTGCGGGCTGCCCCGGAATGACAACTTTGGAAGCCCGAAACCCGCTTCCCCAAATTAGTTATATCCTATAATGATTGGCGGAAGCGTTGACTGGCCGGACCACAATGGCCGGGGAGGAGTTCGCCAATGACATTCATCTATCCCACTGACAGCAACAAGGCGCACCCGCTGCCGCTGTCGCCCGACTACAAGAGCTCGATCAAGCGCGCGCCGAACAAGCCCCTGATCCCAATGCGCCATACATTGTCGGAGCTGACCGGCCCGGTTTACGGCCACGAGACCGTGCGAGAGGGCGACAGCGACCTCACCACCCAGCACACCGGCGAACCGCTCGGCGAGCGCATCATCGTGCACGGCCATGTCCGCGACGAGGACGGGCGCGGTGTGCCGAACTCATTGGTCGAGATCTGGCAGGCCAATTCCTGCGGCCGCTACGTTCATGTTCGCGACCAGCATCCGGCGCCGCTCGATCCGAATTTTACGGGGGCCGGCCGTACGGTGAGCGATGCCGCCGGCTACTACCGCTTCGTCAGCATCAAGCCCGGTGCCTATCCCTGGGGCAATCACCACAACGCCTGGCGTCCCGCGCACATCCATCTGTCGGTGTTCGGCCATTCCTTCGTCACGCGCCTCGTGACGCAGATGTACTTCCCGAACGACCCGCTGTTCCCGTTCGATCCGATCTTCAACTCGGTGCCGGACGAGAAGGCGCGGGCGCGGATGGTTTCTTCGTTCGACCTCGAGAACACCCAGCCCGAATGGGCGCTGTGCTACCGCTTTGACGTCGTGTTGCGCGGCAAGAATGCCACCCCCATGGAGAACCATTAAGTGCAGGACAACGGGATCACCCCATCGCAGACCGTCGGTCCGTTCTTCAAATATGGCCTGACGCCGAATGGCGAGTATGCCTGGAACGACGCGTTCACCAGCTCGACGCTCACGCCCGATGTCACGGGCGACCGCATCCGTATCGAAGGCCGGGTGTTCGACGGTGACGGCGTTGCCGTTCCGGATTGCATGCTGGAGATCTGGCAGGCGGACGCGCAAGGCCGCTTTGCCGACCCGCAGGACAAGCGTGCTTTGCCGAATGCGAGCTTCCGCGGCTTTGCCCGTTGCGGCACCGACAAGGACGGCAATTACGCGTTCGACACCATCAAGCCGGGCGCGGTGCCGGACCCCGACGGCAAGCCGCAGGCGCCGCACATCCTGCTTGCGGTGTTCGGCCGCGGCATGCTGCGGCATCTCTACACCCGCATCTATTTCAGCGATGAGGCCGGCAACGCCGCCGATCCCGTGCTGGCGCTGGTGCCTACGGATCGGCGTGCAACGCTGACCGCGGTGCGCGAGGCGGGTAAGGCCGTATACCGACTCGACCTGCGGCTGCAGGGCGACAACGAGACGGTGTTCTTCGACGTGTGAGACAAGCGCGCCGGAGAGCCAGCTCGCCGGCGCCAGTTCTCATCCCGCGCAATCGCGCCTGCGTAGCTTTCGTCGCTCGGCTCGCTGTGCGTCAGTCCCTCTGACCTAAAACCGACTGATTGACGTCTAATTCCCGTAGTTCTGCGGAGCCATTCTTTTTGCAACTTCTCCGCGAGGCAATCCCGCATTTACCATATTGATCTAGGCTTCACGCGGTTTTGGCGCGCGCCCTGGATTATTTTCATGAAAATTCGTTTGTCATTGTCCTCCGCGATCGCCGCGTTCGGCATCGTTCTCGCCATCGGCTTTACTGCGGTCGTGTCCACCAGCCTCTATGCGCTACGCGAGCTCAAGGTGGGCGGTCCGCTGTACTCAGACATCAAGCTCGGCAACGATCTCATCGCGGACATTCTGCCCCCACCGGAATATGTCATCGAGGCCTATCTCGAGGCGACCCTGGCCATGCGCGAGCCGGACCAGCTGGCCGCCCACGGCGAACGCCTGGTCCAGCTGCGCAAGGATTACGACGAGCGCAAGGCGTTCTGGGTCACCTCCAGCCTCGCGGCCGACCTGAAGACGGCGCTGGTGTCGAAATCCGATGCCGAGGTGCAGAAGTTCTGGAAGGCGTCCGACCAGCTCCTGCCGGCCCTCAAGGGCAAGGACGCAGCCGCTTCCGAGCGCGCCTATGCGCAGCTCAAGGACGCCTACACCGCGCATCGCGCCGTGATCGACAGCATCGTCGAGAACGCCAACAAGCAGAATGCCGCGATGGAGAAGCTGGCCGCGGACCGCGACAGCTCAATGCTCTTCATCCTCCTCGGCGTCTCCGCGGCCGTCCTGGCCTTCATTGCCGCAGGCCTGCTCGGCGTTGCCCTCGGCGTGGTGCGCCCGATCGTGCGCATGACTGATACGATGCAGAAGCTCGCGACCGGCGATCTCGCCGCCGATATTCCTTTCGCGCATCGACAAGACGAGGTCGGCTCGATGGCGGGCGCGCTCCAGGTGTTCAAGCAGGCGGCGGTCGAGAATTCCCGGCTGCGCGAGGAGCAGTTGAGGCAGGAACAAGAGGCCGCGCTGGCCAAGCGCGGCGCCCTGCGCCAGATGGCCGAGACCGTCGAG
>NZ_JALBHA010000472.1:0-4986 GCF_023006445.1 Bradyrhizobium sp. SHOUNA76 | reverse complement strand
CCGGCGAGCAGCGCCGGCGCGCCGGGCGAACCCGCGGCAGCGCTGGCGATGTTGGAGATCACCGCGCTCATCTTGTCGGCGTAGGGACGTGCAGCCTCGGCCGCCTGCTGGGCGCGGCGCAACCTGGACGCAGCGACCATCTGCATGGCCTTGGTGATCTTTTGCGTCGCCTTGGTGGAGGCGATGCGCACGCGCATGTCTTTAAGTGACGCCATTCTTCGTTCACCCCGGCGATCAGCCTGTGGCTGGACCGCGACCCTGTCTTGTCGTCATGCCCGGGCTCGTCCCGGGCATCCACGTCTTCGTCTCCACGCGGTGGTGCGTGGACGGCCGGGATTTCAATTGCGAAGACGCGCTTCGCGCTTTAGCCCGGCCACGACGGCCTATTTACGCGAAGCTCTTCGCAAAACCTTCGACAACCGACTTCAGCTTGGCAGCGGTGTCGTCGGTGAGGTCGCGGGTGTCGCGGATCGAATTGAGGATCTCGACGTGCTTGCCGCGCAGCAGCGAGAGCAGACCGTCCTCGAACGCACGCACCTTGTTGACCGGGAGCGGATCGAGATAGCCGTTGGTGCCGGCCCAGATTACGCAGACTTGCTCTTCCATCTTCAGCGGCGAGAACTGCGGCTGCTTCAGGAGCTCGGTGAGGCGCGAGCCGCGGTTGAGCAGGCGCTGCGTCGAGGCGTCGAGGTCGGAGCCGAACTGCGCGAACGCCGCCATTTCGCGGTACTGCGCGAGCTCACCCTTGATCTTGCCGGCGACCTTCTTCATCGCCTTGGTCTGCGCCGACGAGCCGACGCGCGACACCGACAGACCGACGTTCACCGCCGGACGGATACCCTGGAAGAACAGGTCGGTTTCCAGGAAGATCTGACCGTCGGTAATCGAAATGACGTTGGTCGGAATGTAGGCCGACACGTCGTTGGCCTGGGTTTCGATCACCGGCAGCGCCGTGAGCGAGCCCGAACCGTGGTCCTTGCTGAGCTTCGCCGCGCGCTCGAGCAGACGGGAATGCAGATAGAACACGTCGCCGGGATAAGCTTCGCGGCCCGGCGGACGGCGCAGCAGCAGCGACATCTGGCGATAGGCGACGGCCTGCTTGGACAGATCGTCATAGATGATGACGGCGTGCATGCCGTTGTCGCGGAAATACTCGCCAATGGTGCAGCCGGTGAACGGCGCGATGTACTGCATCGGCGCCGGGTCGGACGCGGTGGCGGCGACGATGATGGAATATTCCAGCGCGCCCTGCTCTTCGAGCACCTTGACGAACTGGGCAACGGTCGAACGCTTCTGGCCGATCGCGACATAGACGCAATACAGCTTGATGTTCTCGTCCGGCTGCGCGTTGAGCGGCTTCTGGTTCAGGATGGTGTCGAGCGCGATCGCGGTCTTGCCGGTCTGACGGTCGCCGATGATCAGCTCGCGCTGGCCGCGGCCGACCGGGATCAGGGCATCGATGGACTTGAGTCCGGTCGCCATCGGCTCGCTGACCGACTTGCGCGGAATGATGCCGGGCGCCTTGACGTCGACGCGCATGCGCTTGTCGGCCTGGATCGGGCCCTTGCCGTCGATCGGGTTACCGAGCCCGTCGACGACGCGGCCGAGCAGGCCCTTGCCGACCGGCGCGTCCACGATGGCGCGGGTGCGCTTGACGGTCTGGCCTTCCTTGATCTCACGGTCGCCGCCGAAAATAACGACGCCGACATTGTCGGTTTCGAGGTTCAGCGCCATGCCGCGGGTGCCGTTCTCGAACTCGACCATTTCGCCGGCCTGGACGTTGTCCAGACCATAGACGCGAGCGATACCGTCGCCGACGGACAGCACCTGTCCGACTTCGGAGACTTCAGCTTCCTGGCCGAAATTCTTGATCTGGTCCTTGAGGATCGCGGAAATTTCCGCGGCGCGGATGTCCATCAGCCTGCCTCTTTCATCGCGTGCTTGATCGAATTGAGTTTGGTGCGAAGCGAACTATCAATCATGCGGCTGCCCAGCTTGACGACGAGGCCACCGATGATCGAGGGATCGACTTTCACGTTCAGCGCGACGTCCTTGCCGGTCACCGACTTCAGGGCAACCTTGAGGGCGTCGAGATTCTTGTCCGAAAGCGTTTCCGCCACGGTGACGTCGGCCGTCACCTCGCCCTTGAACCTGGCGACCAGGGCGCGGTAGGCGCGGATGACGTCAGCCACCACGAACAGGCGGCGATTGGCGGTCAGGACTTTGAGGAAATTGGCGGAGATGCCGGCGATGCCGGCCTTGGCCAGCACGGCCGAAAGGGCCTTGGACTGGGCATCGGCCGCGAAAACCGGGCTGCGGACGAGGCGCTTCAGATCGGCGCTCTCGTTCAGCATGGCCTCGAATTTCTCGAGATCGGCTTTGACCTCGTCGACCACGTTCTGGTCGCGGGCCAGTTCAAACAAGGCCGTTGCATAACGGCCGGACACACCTGAAACGGACGTATCTTCTGCAGCCACAGACGCGCTCTTTTTGCTGTCAAACTCGCAAGGGAAAAACCGTCGCCACGAAGCGGCGCCAAGCGATCCAAGCCCTTGGAATTCAAGCGGGACTTCGATTTCCGACCGGCACAGGACGTGCCGGGCTCGTTAAAATCGCGGCTTTGCTAACATAGCAGGCGCGCAGGTGCAACATGACGCCAAATTAAAGGCACGAGGTTCTGTCGCCAGTTCGTCGCACGCCGGATGCATCGATCACCAGCTGGTGCAAGGGCCCGATCAACAAGGACGTCGGGAGCGATCCGCCCCATCACGGTATTGTCGCGAGCCTTCGGCGCGAACTCCCCGCGTTGGTTCCTGCCCTCAGCGCATAGCGGCCATGAACACGGATCGCTGAGGCGTGATTTTGGCCTCCTCAGTCCACTCGCCGAATACTTACCCAATTCTAAACGCTCAAGGCTTTGACTTCGTTTTACAGTATTCGCATGTAATAAATAGATTAACAAATCGTTAAAGCCGAAGATTACGGAACATCGGCTGAATATCCGATAGCGGTAACAAGATATTTCATGACGACACAGAATGGATTTACTGCCCAATTCACGCCTCATTAGGAATCGAAACGCCAACCCGCTCACAAACTGATGGGGGCTCCACTAGCCACACATGTGGCAATACTAGCTTAGGGACCAATAAATGCTGTCTTTGAAGACGCTGGGCTTTGTGACCCGGCCGCGCACCGCGATTGCTTTCGTTGCCGCAACTCTCCTCATCGGTGGAACCGCCACCGAAGCTTCCGCCAAATCTCGCCATCACCGGCATCACCATCATCACCGCCACCACGCCGCCCAGGCCGAGACCAACGCGACCTCCGATTGGCGCAACGCCAATGCGTCGATGACGCCGACCTCCGGCGCCGGCCGCAGCTTCTCCGGCGTCGCGTCCTTTTACGGCAACGAGTCCGGCAGCAAGACTGCCTCGGGCCAGCGCTTCAACCAGAACGCCATGACCGCGGCGCACCGTTCGCTGCCGTTCGGCACCAAGCTGCGCGTCACACATGGCAGCCAGAGCGTCGTCGTCACCATCAATGACCGCGGCCCGTTCATTCGCGGCCGTGTGCTCGACCTCTCCACGGGTGCTGCCCGCGCCATCGGCCTCACAGGTCGCGGCGTCGGCCGCGTCACCGCGGAAGTCGTCTCCTAAGGCGCGCTGGCGCCCCACACCACGCGCGCAGTTTTCATCAGTTTGATGCGCGCCTGAAACAAGCCCGCGGTCTTGGGGGACCGCGGGCTTTTTTACGTTCTGTCATCGCGCCTTTCTGCGTGTCCCGGACAAGCTGCAACGCGTGAGCGTTGCGGCGCAGAGCCGGGACCCAGGCGGCGGACTCCTGGGCCACATGGGCCCCGGCTCTGCAGCGCACCGCTGAAGGAGCGCTGCGCTGCGTCCGGGGCACCACGGACAGAGAGAGGCACTGCTCCCACAGCGTCATTGCGAGCGCAGCGAAGCAATCCAGACTGTTTCCGCGGAAGGACCCCGGATTGCTTCGTCGCAAGGGCTCCTCGCAATGACGTGGAGAGAGCGGGGGCTACAAAAAACTCTGCGGATCGACGTCGACTTCGAGCTTCTGGTTGCCCGTCGGCTTCGGGCAGACCGCGAGCCAATTGCGCAGATAGTCCGACAGATCGAAGCCGCGCGCCGATTTCACCAGGATGCGGAAGCGATAGCGGCCCTTGATGACGGCGAGCGGCGCCTCCGCCGGCCCGAGCACCACGACGCGCTCATCGCGCGGCGCGAGCGCGACGAGACGGCGGCCAAGACCTTCGGCGCTCGGGCGGTCGCCCGCGGAGATGATCAGGCTCGCGAGCCGGCCGAACGGCGGATACAGCGTCTTCTCGCGCAGATCGATTTCGCTGTCGTAGAATGCCTCGCGGTCGCAGGCGATCAGCGCTTTCATCACGGGATGATCAGGCTGGTGGGTCTGGAGATAGCCGACGCCGCGGCCCTGCTCGCGCCCGGCGCGGCCGATCACCTGGTTGAGCAATTGCCAGGTGCGTTCCGCCGCGCGCGGGTCGCCGTTGCTCAGACCGAGATCCGCGTCGACCACGCCGACGAGATTGAGCCGCGGGAAATTGTGGCCCTTGGCGACGAGCTGCGTGCCGATGATGATGTCGACGCGCCCCTCCGCGATCTCGGCGAGCTCGCTGCGCATCGTCTCGATCGAGGTGATGAGATCGCTCGACAGCACCATGGTGCGCGCTTCGGGAAACAGCGCAGCCGCCTCCTCCTGCAGCCGCTCGACGCCGGGACCGACCGCGACCAGCGATTCCTCGGCCGAACAGTGCGGGCAGATGTGCGGGCGCGGCATCGAGAAGCCGCAATGATGGCAGACCAGGCGCTGGCGGAAACGGTGATCGACCAGCCAGGCATCGCAGATGGTGCAGGCGAAGCGATGGCCGCAGCCGCGGCACAGGGTCAGCGGCGCATAGCCGCGGCGATTGAGGAACAGCAGCGCCTGCTCGCGCTTTTCGAT
>NZ_JALBHA010000471.1:0-5025 GCF_023006445.1 Bradyrhizobium sp. SHOUNA76 | reverse complement strand
CACGGGCGGCCAGGGGCGAACTGGCCGACCTGCGGGCCCAAATGGCCGCGGCAAGGCCCGAGTCCCAGCGCCTCCCGGTCTCCTCGGGGGTCGGCCTTTACGGGCCCATCGGGCGAGACAAGCAGCGCGCGACGTTGTAGAAGCGGCCGCAACCGAAAGCCCCGTTTTCCGGCCGCGTCTGGCGGCCTCCATTTGCTTTGAGATCATGTCCCTGCTCGTCAAGATCTGCGGCCTGTCCACGCGCGAGACGCTTGAAATCGCGCTCGACGCCGGCGCTGACATGGTGGGGTTCGTGTTCTTTCCGCCGTCGCCGCGGCATCTGTCCCTGGAACTCGGCCGCGATCTCGGCCGCCAGGTAAAGCAGCGCGCGCTTAAGGTCGCGCTCACCGTCGATGCCGACGATGCGACGCTCGACAACATCATCGACGCGGTGTCGCCGGACATTCTCCAGCTCCATGGCAAGGAGAGCGTGGCGCGGCTGCGCGACATCAAGCAGCGGTTCGGCCGCCCCGTGATGAAGGCGGTTCCGGTCGCAACCGCGGCCGATCTCGCCGTGTTGCCCGGCTATGCCGCGGTTGCCGACCGCATCCTGTTCGATGCCCGCGCGCCCAAGGACGCGACGCGGCCCGGCGGCCTCGGGGAGCCGTTCGACTGGCACCTGCTCGAGAACCTCGATCTGGGACTGCCCTACATGGTCTCGGGCGGGCTTCATGCCGGCAATGTAGCAGAAGCCCTCCGCGTCACTGGCGCCGGCGGCGTCGACGTGTCCTCGGGTGTCGAGAGCGCTTCCGGCGTCAAAGACCCCAAGATGATCGAGGCCTTCGTCCGCGCCGCGCGCGCCACCCAAGATGCAAATCAAGAGTTGAGCGTCCGATGAATATCGCCAAGCCAAATTCCTATCGCAGCGGTCCCGACGACCGCGGCCATTTCGGCATTTTCGGCGGACGCTTTGTCGCCGAAACCCTGATGCCGCTGATCCTCGATCTCGATAAGGCCTACACCGAGGCCAAGGCCGATCCGGCGTTCCAGACCGAGATGAACGGCTATCTCAAGAACTATGTCGGCCGGCCGTCGCCGCTTTATTTCGCCGAGCGCCTCACCGAGCATCTTGGCGGCGCAAAGATTTATCTGAAGCGTGAAGAGCTCAACCACACCGGCTCGCACAAGGTGAATAACGTGCTCGGCCAGATCATGCTGGCGCGGCGCATGGGCAAGAAGCGCATCATCGCCGAGACCGGCGCCGGCCAGCACGGTGTCGCCACCGCGACGCTGTGCGCGCGCTTCGGCCTCGAATGCGTGGTCTATATGGGCGCCGTCGATGTCGAGCGGCAGCAGCCCAACGTCATCCGCATGGAGATGCTGGGCGCCACGGTGATGCCGGTGCAATCGGGCACGCGCACGCTGAAGGATGCCATGAACGAGGCCCTGCGCGATTGGGTCACCAACGTGCACAACACGTTCTACTGCATCGGCACGGTGGCGGGTCCGCACCCCTATCCGACGCTGGTGCGCGACTTCCAATCGATCATCGGCAACGAAACCAAGACGCAGATGCAGGAGATCGAAGGCCGCCTGCCGGATTCGCTGGTCGCCTGCATCGGCGGCGGCTCGAATGCGATGGGCCTGTTCCATCCGTTCCTCGATGATCCCTCGGTCGAAATTTTTGGCGTCGAAGCCGCAGGTCATGGCCTGACGCAGCTGCATGCGGCGTCGATCGCGGGCGGGCGTCCCGGCGTGCTCCACGGCAATCGCACCTATCTCCTGATGGACGCCGACGGCCAGATCCAGGACGCGCATTCGATTTCGGCCGGCCTCGATTATCCCGGCATCGGGCCCGAGCATTCCTGGCTGCACGAGGTCGGTCGCGTGAATTATCTCTCCGCGACCGACGACGAGGCGCTGGCCGCATTCCAGCTGCTATCAAAGCTCGAAGGCATCATTCCCGCGCTCGAGCCCGCGCATGCCATTGCCAAGGTGATGGAGCTCGCGCCGAAGCGTCCCAGGGATCACCTGATGGTCGTCAACCTCTCCGGCCGCGGCGACAAGGACGTCCCGCAAGTCGGCGACATCCTGAGGGGCAAGAGCAAGTGACCACGCGTATCGACACCCGTTTTGCCGAGCTTGCGAAACAAGGCCGCTCGGCCTTCGTGACCTTCCTGATGGCCGGCGATCCCGATCCGGCGACCTCGCTCGAGATCATCAAGGCGCTGCCGAAGTCAGGCGCCGACGTGATCGAGATCGGCATGCCCTTCACCGATCCGATGGCCGACGGCCCGTCGATCCAGGCCGCAGGGCTTCGCGCGCTCAAGGCCGGCATGACGTTGAAGAAGACGCTGGAGCTGGTGCGTGGCTTCCGCAAGGACGACAACGCAACGCCCATCGTGCTGATGGGCTATTACAACCCGATCTACATCTACGGCGTCGACAAATTCCTGGTCGATGCGAAGAGCGCCGGTGTCGATGGTCTGATCATCGTCGACCTGCCGCCGGAGGAGGACGACGAGCTCTGCCTGCCTGCGATGAAGGCCGGTCTCAACTTCATCCGCCTGGCGACGCCGACCACCGACGACAAGCGGCTGCCGGCCGTGCTCGCCAACACCTCGGGCTTCGTCTATTACGTCTCGATCACCGGCATCACCGGTGCGGCCGCCGCGGATACCACGGCCGTGAGCGAGGCTGTGGCCCGCATCAAGCGACATACAAAACTGCCGGTCTGCGTCGGCTTCGGCATCCGCACGCCGGAGACGGCACGCGCCATCGCCTCCCATGCCAATGGTGCGGTCGTCGGCACCGCGCTGGTCGATGCGCTCAAGAACAGCCTCGATGCCGAGGGGCGGGCGACCGGCAAGACCGTTAACGCCGTGGCGGAGCTGACCGCGGCCTTGGCCCAGGGCGTCAAGGGCGCGCAACAGGCGGCGGAATAGGCCATAATTCCGCTTTAGCTCTTTAGTTTGAGCATGATCTTGTCGGAAAACCGCTTCACACTTTTCCGGATCATGCTCTAACGCGGACGACACGGCGGCTTGCCGGGCGGAGGCCCGGCCGCCATATATCCCTTCAGGCGATCCGCGAAGCGGGTTCGCACATCGGAGCAAACCATGAACTGGCTTACCAATGTGGTCCGGCCGAAGATCCGCAACATGCTGCGGCGGGAGACGCCGGAGAATCTGTGGATCAAGTGCCCGGATTCCGGGCAGCTCGTGTTCTACAAGGACGTCGAGGCCAACCAGTTCGTCATCCCCGGCTCGAACTATCACATGCGCATGGGCGCGGTGGCGCGTCTGAAGTCGATCTTCGACAACGAGACCTGGTTCGACGTCGCGCTGCCCGACGTCACGCCCGATCCGCTCAAGTTCCGTGACGAGAAGAAATACGTCGACCGCATCAAGGATGCGCGGGCGCGGACCAATCTCAACGACGCGATCAAGGTCGGCTACGGCAAGCTCGAAGGCGCCGCCGTCGTCGTCGCCGTGCAGGATTTCGATTTCATGGGGGGCTCGCTCGGCATGGCCGCGGGCGAAGCCATCGTGCGCGGGCTGGAGCTTGCGGTCGAGAAGAAGTCGCCGTTCATCGTGTTCGCCGCATCCGGCGGTGCGCGCATGCAGGAGGGCATCCTGTCGCTGATGCAGATGCCGCGGACCACGGTGGCGGTGCAGATGCTGCGCGAGGCGAAGCAGCCCTATATCGTCGTGCTGACCAACCCGACCACCGGCGGCGTCACCGCGTCCTACGCGATGCTGGGCGACGTGCAGATCGCCGAGCCGGGCGCGCTGATCGGTTTCGCCGGCGCACGCGTCATCGAGCAGACCATCCGTGAAAAGCTCCCGGAAGGCTTCCAGCGTGCCGAGTATCTCAAGGAGCACGGCATGGTCGACATGGTCGTGCATCGCCACGAGTTGCGTCCGACCCTGGCGCGGCTCTGCCGGCTGCTGACCAAGGCGCCCGCGCAGGAAGGCGCATCGAAATCGGTGCAGCCGGTCGTCAGCCCGGCGCAGATCGTATCGGCCGCTGAGACGGCGCCGGCTGCGCCCCACGCGTGAACGCGACCTCCGACAGCGAGAAGACGCCGCTCGGCGAGCTGATCGGGCGGCTGTCGGCCCTGCATCAGAAGCGCATCGATCTCGGGCTGGAGCGGATGCACCGGCTGCTCGAGCGGCTCGGGCACCCTGAAAGCAAGCTGCCGCCGGTGATCCACATCGCCGGCACCAACGGCAAGGGCTCGACGCTCGCGTATCTGCGCGCGACGCTGGAGGCGGCCGGCCTGCGCGTTCACGCCTATACCTCGCCTTATCTGGTCCGCATCAACGAGTGCTTCCGGCTCGGCCGCGCTGGCGGCGGCGTGCTGGTCGGTGACGACGAATTGCGCGCGGCCCTGGAAGAGGTCGAGCGTGTCAATGCCGGCGAAGCCGCGACATTGTTCGAGCTGAAGACGGCGGCCGCCTTCCACCTGTTCGCACAGAACCCGGCCGATTTGGTGCTTCTCGAAGTCGGCCTCGGCGGCCGGCTCGATTCGACCAATGTGGTCGATGCGCCGGCGGCCTGCGTGATCACGCCCGTCAGCATGGATCACATGGACTTCCTGGGCGATACGTTGACGTCGATCGCCGGTGAGAAAGCGGCGATCATCAAGCGCGGCGTGCCCGTGATTTGCGCAGAGCAATCGCCGGAAGCGATGGCCGTGATCGAGGGGCAGGCGAAGCGCATGCGTGCGCCGCTGTTTGCCGCGAACGAGAGCTGGCACGTCAATGTCGAGCGCGGACGTCTGGTCTATTCGGACGATCGCGGCCTGATGGATCTGCCGGCACCGCGCCTGTTCGGTCGTCACCAGTTCGACAATGCCGGCCTTGCCATCGCGACGCTGCGCGCGGTTCCGAGCTTCAAGATCAATCAGGCAGCGTTCGAGGCCGGTATCGTCGGCGCGGAATGGCCGGCGCGGATGCAGCGCATCACCGCGGGCGAGCTGCTCGCTCTTGGGCCGCAGGGCTCGGAGATCTGGCTCGACGGCGGACACAATGCCGAGGGCGG
>NZ_JALBHA010000470.1:0-5032 GCF_023006445.1 Bradyrhizobium sp. SHOUNA76 | reverse complement strand
CGCGGTCGGCGGGGGCGCCGTCCGCCGGACCGCCCGCCCGGCGTCATCGATCGAAGCCGGCCTGGCGGGCCTTTAGTGGATCTTGATGTTGTTCAGGGGAAGATGGAGCTCGCTGGCGCGCTCTTCGCGGTCCCTCCTGCGGAACTCGTTTTCCTTGCGCTCGAACTTGATCATCTCCTCATGCGCCGCCTCGAGCAGCGGATTGCGCCGGATCGTTTCGCGGTGTTTGTCTTCGGTCATGACTGAGGTCCCCAGAGTTGCGGTCTCATCCTGAAGAAGGCCGGAGATCGCGAAAAGGTTCGGTGCCGTACGATTGCGGAATTGTGACGGCGACGCGCGGCCGCGTCTTTGACGGGCGTCAGCTTTAGTCGGGCAAGGACGTCGCGGCTGCTCTGCTATTTCGGCGGTTGCAGGCCGGGGGATTTGACCCAGTCGTGCAGATGATTGGCCAGCTCGGCCTGGCGGGCCTTCTTGAGCAGGGCGTCCCTTTCAGGGCCGGGCGGAAGCCTGGAGGCGTCCTCCTTGACCTGCTTCACCCATGCGGAGAGCCGGTCTTGAAGGGTCAGTTGTTGTTTGAAACGTCGTCGCTTGAACATGGCACGCCCCTGTCCGTGTGAGGAAGGCGGGAGCGCAGTCGGCGTTCTCGTCACCGATAGCAGCCGCGGTCCGTGCGGTGATGATGAGATTAGGATCCATAAACGGAACGGGGTCTGTTCAATTGTGCGCACAGCCCGCCCAAAACGCCCAAACCCGCAAAGAACATATTGCGAACCTGGAACAAATGGGGTACATTGCTTTTGTCGCCGAGCCGCCTCGCAACCGTTTGTCCCTCACGCGAATCCTCGCCATAAGGAGCACGACCCAATGTCCGCCACTGCCCTGCGTATCGTCGAAGGATCTTCCATGGACAAGAGTAAAGCTCTGGCCGCCGCGCTCTCTCAGATCGAGCGCCAGTTCGGCAAGGGCTCGGTGATGAAGCTCGGCAAGAACGACCGCTCCATGGACATCGAGGCGGTGTCCTCCGGCTCGCTCGGCCTCGATATCGCGCTCGGCATCGGCGGTCTTCCCAAGGGGCGCATCGTCGAGATCTACGGCCCGGAATCCTCGGGCAAGACGACGCTGGCGCTGCATACGGTTGCGGAAGCGCAGAAGAAGGGCGGCATCTGCGCCTTCATCGACGCTGAGCATGCGCTCGACCCGGTCTATGCGAGGAAGCTCGGCGTCAACATCGACGAGCTCCTGATCTCGCAGCCCGACACCGGCGAGCAGGCGTTGGAAATCTGCGACACGCTGGTGCGCTCGGGCGCCGTCGACGTGTTGGTGATCGATTCGGTTGCGGCGCTGGTGCCGAAGGCCGAGCTCGAGGGCGAGATGGGCGATGCGCTGCCGGGACTTCAAGCGCGGTTGATGAGCCAGGCGCTGCGCAAGCTGACGGCCTCGATCAACAAGTCCAACACCATGGTGATCTTCATCAACCAGATCCGCATGAAGATCGGTGTGATGTACGGCTCGCCCGAGACCACCACCGGCGGCAACGCGCTGAAATTCTACGCCTCCGTCCGCCTCGACATCCGCCGCATCGGCGCGATCAAGGAGCGCGACGAGGTGGTCGGCAACACCACGCGTGTCAAGGTGGTGAAGAACAAGCTGGCGCCGCCCTTCAAGCAGGTCGAGTTCGACATCATGTACGGCGAGGGCGTGTCCAAGATGGGCGAGATCCTCGATCTCGGCGTCAAGGCCGGCATCGTCGAGAAATCCGGCGCCTGGTTCTCCTATGACAGCCAGCGCCTCGGCCAGGGCCGCGAGAATTCGAAAGCGTTTTTGAAGGCCAACCCCGACATCACCGCCAAGATCGAGACCTCGATCCGCCAGAACTCGGGCCTGATCGCCGAGCAGATCCTGGCCGGCACGCCGGAGCGTGACGCCGACGGCGAGGAACCTGCGGAGGAGTAAGACTTAACGCGAAAGTTTTTCGCGAGGAGCGGGCGCTGAAGACGTTGAGTTGCCGACGTCGTCAGTGCCCGTTTCGTCTTGCGTTGCGTTGATCAGGTGGTGAGATGAAGCGTCTGATCCTGACCAGTTCGTCCGGAGCCGGTCTCACCCATACCGGTCGCGCCGACATGGTCGTGCCCGTGATCTTTCGCTTCGTCTGGGGACCGCTGCCAACGTCGCACCACCTCGAAAGATACTTTACTGGTCGCTCTTACAGAGACGATCCCGAGGCGCAGTGGTCCGATCTTGTTCCGCGGTCTCCCGAGACCGGCCTCGCGCACAAGCAGCTCGCGCTGGATTGGTTCTGCCAGGCCTACGGCTTCGATCTCATCGAGCTGTGGTTTGATCCCCGTCCGAACGATCAATTGCAGCTGGTCTGGAGTCTCGATTACCTGCGCTCTCAATCCTACATGGCCGAGCGCCTGAAATTGAGCCTCGTCGATTTCGATCTGCTCGAATCGGACGGTGCGAGACTGCGCGACCGTGCCGTGCGGGCGTTCGACGTGGCGGAGCCTGACTTCGAGGCCGGCCGTCTGGCCTGGGAAGCTTACCGGGCACCTACACCGGAGCTCTGTTTCGGATTGCTGGGCCGTGAACTTCCCAGGCTGCCTTTCCTGACGCCGGCGATGGAGCAATTGCTGGCAGAACTGCCATCAACCATCAATGGGCTGGGCGCGACGGAATCGGGGCTTCTCGACCTGATTGCGAGGGGCCACAACCGCACGAAGGAGCTGTTTCAGCCGGGCGGACTGCTCGACACGCACGTGTTCGACCAGTGGGAGCTTGGCCCATTGCTCGAAGGGCTTGGGTCCGGCCCGATGCCGGCGATCACCGGTCTCGACCCAAAGCTCGCCACTCTCGCCCCGCACGATGCGCGCGGTCGCAACGCCGCTTATCGCCGGAGCCGACTGTCGCTGACCGAATTCGGCAAAGCGGTTCTGGAGGGCCGGGAGGACTTTCGCCGCCACAACCCGATTCGGCGCTGGTGGGGCGGCACGCTTCTGACCAATGAACGGCTCTGGCGGTGGGATGGGCAAAGGCGAGTGTTGGTTGCGCCTTGAGCAAGGAGTGTAGGGTGGGCAAAGGCGCGTAAGCGCCGTGCCCACCATATTTCAACGCAGCGAAAGGTGGTGGGCACGCTCCGCTTTGCCCACCCTACGAAACCCTTGTCGCGTCTTACTCCGCGGCTTCCGCGTAATCGCTCACCGGCGGGCAGGAGCACACCAGATTGCGGTCGCCATAGACGTTGTCGACGCGCCCGACAGGGCTCCAATATTTGTCGGTGCGCGAGCTTCCCGCGGGGAAGCAGCCTTCGGCGCGGGTGTAGGCGCGCTTCCAATCGTCGTCCGCGATGTCGTGCACGGTGTGCGGGGCATGGCGAAGCGGCGAGGCCTCGATCTTGAAGCGGCCGGCCTCGACCTCGGCGATTTCTTTCCGGATCGCAATCATGGCGTCGCAGAAGCGGTCCAGTTCGGCCTTCGATTCCGACTCGGTCGGCTCGATCATCAGCGTGCCCGGCACCGGGAAGCTCATGGTCGGCGCATGGAAGCCGTAATCGATCAGGCGTTTTGCGATGTCGTCGACGGTGACGCCTGAGGTCGTCTTCAGCGGACGCGGATCGACGATGCATTCGTGCGCGACGCGACCCTTGGCGTTCTTGTAGAGCACCGGGAAGTGCGGATCGAGGCGCGCAGCGATGTAATTGGCGTTGAGAATCGCGATCTCGGTCGCCCGCTTCAATCCGTCGCCGCCCATCATCAGGATGTAGATGTAGGAGATGGTGAGGATCGAGGCCGAGCCGAACGGCGCAGCCGAGACCGGGCCGACCGGGGCATCCGCCTTCGCCGCGGGATGTCCAGGCAGGAACGGGGCGAGATGGGCCTTCACGCCGATCGGACCCATGCCGGGGCCGCCGCCGCCATGCGGGATGCAGAAGGTCTTGTGCAGGTTGAGATGGCTGACATCGGCGCCGTAATCGCCGGGCCGGCTCAGGCCGACCTGCGCGTTGAGGTTGGCGCCGTCGAGATAAACCTGGCCGCCATGGCCGTGCACGATGTCGCAGATCTCGCGGATGTGCTCCTCGAACACGCCGTGGGTCGAGGGGTAGGTGATCATGACCGCGGCGAGATCGTTCGAGTGCTTCTCGGCCTTGGCGCGGAGATCATTGACGTCGACGTCGCCGTTCTTCTCGCAGGCGACCACCACCACCTCCATGCCGACCATCGCGGCCGAGGCCGGATTGGTGCCGTGGGCGGAGGAGGGGATCAGGCAGATCTTGCGGTGCGTCTCTCCGCGCGAGGCATGGTAGCCGCGGATAGCCAAAAGCCCGGCATATTCGCCCTGCGCGCCCGAGTTCGGCTGCAGCGAGATCGCGTCATAGCCGGTGATGTCGCACAGCCATTTTTCCAGCCGCGCGAACAGCGCGTGGTAGCCCGTGGCCTGCTCGCGCGGAACGAACGGATGCAACGAGCCGAACTCCGGCCAGGTCAGCGGCATCATCTCAGTGGTCGCGTTCAGCTTCATGGTGCAGGAGCCGAGCGGAATCATCGCGCGGTCGAGCGCGAGGTCGCGGTCTGAGAGCTTGCGCATGTAGCGCAGCATCTCGGTCTCGGAGCGATGCGCGTGGAACACGGGATGGGTGAGGAAGGAGGTCGCGCGCTTCAAGCCGTCCGGCAGCGCCTCGCGCGTCTCGGCGTCGATCTCGGCATAGGCAAGCTTGCCGCCGAAGGCGCGCCAGACCGCTTCCACCGTCGCGGGTGTCGTGGTCTCGTCTAGTGCGATGCGCAAGCTGGTCTCGCTGATACCGAGATTGATCTTCTCGGCCGCTGCGCGGGCGACGATCTCGGCGCGCTTGGCGCCGGCATCGACGCTGAGCGTGTCGAAGAAACTGTCGGACTGCGGCACAAAGCCGAGCTTGCGCAGGCCAGCCGCGAGCACGGCGGTGCGGCGATGGACGTTGCGCGCGATCTGCGCGAGGCCTTCGGGGCCGTGATAGACCGCATACATCGAGGCGATCACGGCGAGCAGCACCTGCGCGGTG
>NZ_JALBHA010000046.1:0-24893 GCF_023006445.1 Bradyrhizobium sp. SHOUNA76 | reverse complement strand
CGCATGCGGGCAGTGCCCCGCGCGAGACGCGCCGGCTGCGCGCGCGCATCTTCTGGCTGCACGACAAGCCGCTCGCCAAGGGCGACCAGCTCCTGGTGCGCTGCGGGCCGAAGGAAAGCCGCGCAACCGTGGTCGCGATCGAGAAGGCGGTCGATCCCGGTGAACTCTCGAGCAGCGAGAACAAGGCGATCGGCCGCAACCATGTCGGCGAGATCGATATTTCTCTCTCGAATCCGATTGCCACCGATCCCTATACCGAGAACCCGCGCACCGGCCGTCTCGTGATCGAGGTCTCCGGGCGCATCGCCGGCGGCGGTCTGGTGCTGTCGGTCGATGCCGGCCAGCGCGCCCTGCCCGTCGACATCGTGCCGGTGGAATCGGCCCTGCGTCCCGACGAACGCTCCGCGCGTTACCGCCACAACGGCGCCGTGGTCTGGCTCACCGGCCTGCCGGCCTCCGGCAAGTCGACGCTGGCAAAAGCACTGGAACGGCGGCTGTTCACTAACGGCGGCTCGCCGATCTTGCTCGACGGCGACACGTTGCGCGCCGGGCTCAACAGCGATCTCGGCTTCTCCACCGCCGATCGCAGCGAGAACATCCGCCGCCTCGCCGAAGTTGCGACGCATCTCGCGCGTAACGGCCACATCGCCATCGTCGCCGCGGTCTCGCCGGCCCGCGAGGATCGCGCTACCGCGCGCCGCATCGCCGACACCGTATTCCGCGAGATCCATGTCGCGACGCCCGCTGAAGTGTGCGAGGAGCGCGATCCCAAGGGCCATTACAAGAAGGCGCGCGCCGGCGCGCTGGCTTCGTTCACCGGCATCGGCAACGACTACGAGGTACCGCAGGCCGCCGAGCTCGTGATCGACACCTCGGCACGGACGGTCACTGAGGCCGCCGACGAGATCGAGCGGATGCTGAAGACGACGGGCGTGCTGTTCGACGAAGTCGTGGACCTCGCCGCGAATATTTGAGCGGGCTTCCTCCGCTTGCACTGCTGCGTTCCCTCCCCTTGCGGGGGAGGGTTAGGGAGAGGGGTCCACACGGGGACTCTCGCCATCGCGAGCATTTCGCTCCATCGAATCCCGACACACCATTTCCTGGGCTACCCCTCTCCCCCGCAAGGGGGGAGGGAGCGCATTTGTGTGCGGCGCCAAGCTTGGCTCAAGCCTGTAAAACCAGCGACCTCCCCGACTTTTTCTTGACATTTTGACAAACCCCTTGGGGTCTTCTCACCGCCCCTTTTTTGGGGCTAATAGGGCCCCGAAAGCCGCCCTCTATGGGTGCATTTTGCTGCTGTCGGGTCAAAAGCAGCCAAAAACAGCCATTTCCAACAAGAAAGCCCATCATGAAACGCGTCGACGCCCACGGATTGAAGATCGCTCCCGTCCTGTTTGACTTCATCGCCAAGGAAGCGGCCCCGAAAACGGGGATCGCGCCCGATGCGTTCTGGGCCGGGGTTGCCGCCATCATCAAGGACCTTGGGCCGAAGAACCGGGCGCTGCTCGCGGTGCGCGACACGCTGCAGGCCAAGATCGACGACTGGCACCGCGCCAACAAGGGCAAGGCGTTCGACCTCAACGCCTATACCGCCTTCCTGAAGGAGATCGGCTATCTCGTCCCGGAGCCGGCGACGCAGAAGGTCGAGACCGCCAATGTCGACGAGGAGATCGGCAAGATCTGCGGCCCGCAGCTCGTCGTGCCCCTGACCAATGCACGCTACGCATTGAACGCAGCGAATGCGCGCTGGGGCTCGCTCTATGACGCCTTCTACGGCACCGACGCGATCCCGCACGACGCTGCCGAGAGCGGCAAGGGCTATAACAAGGCACGCGGCGACAAGGTGATCGCGAAAGCAAAAGCCTTCCTCGATGCGGCGGCGCCGCTGGCGACGGGCAGCCACACCGACGTCACCGCCTACAGCGTCGTCGCGGGCCAGCTCGCGGTGAAGCTGAAGAGCGGTAACGCCACCGCACTGAAGAACGCCACGCAGTTCGCGGGATTCCAGGGCGATGCGGCTGCGCCGAGCGCGGTGCTGCTCGTCAACAACGGCCTGCATGTCGAGGTCAAGATCGACCGCAGCAGCGCGATCGGCAAGGACGATCCGGCCGGCGTCGCCGACATGATCATGGAATCTGCTGTCTCCACCATCCTCGACATGGAGGACTCGGTCGCCGCGGTCGATGCCGAAGACAAGGTGCTGGTCTATCGCAACACGCTCGGCCTGATGAACGGCACGCTGTCGGCTGATTTCGAGAAAGGCGGCAAGACGCTAACGCGTTCGCTCAACGCCGATCGCAGCTACAAGACGCCTGACGGCAAGGGCGAGGTCAAGCTGCACGGCCGCAGCCTGCTGCTGATGCGCAATTGCGGTCACCACATGTTCACCGACGCGGTGCTGGACGAGAAGGGCGAGGAGATTCCGGAAGGCCTGCTGGATGCCGCCGTCTCGGGCCTGCTCGCCATTCACGACCTCAAGGGCAATTCCAAGGTCAAGAACAGCCGCACCGGCTCAGCCTATATCGTCAAGCCGAAGATGCACGGCCCGGACGAGGTGTCGCTGACCTGCGAGATCTTCGACCGCGTCGAGAAGATGCTGTCGCTGCCCGAGAACACGCTCAAGGTCGGCATCATGGACGAGGAGCGGCGCACCACCGTCAACCTCAAGGCCTGCATTCAGCGCGCCTCCAAGCGCATCATGTTCATCAACACCGGCTTCCTCGATCGCACCGGCGACGAGATCCACACCTCGATGGAAGCCGGCCCGATGATCCGCAAGAACGAGATGAAGGCGCAGGCCTGGATCAAGTCCTATGAGGACTGGAACGTCGACATGGGCCTGACCTGTGGCCTGCCCGGCCATGCCCAGATCGGCAAGGGCATGTGGGCCGCGCCCGACAAGATGGCGGACATGCTTCAGCAGAAGCTTGGCCATCCGCAGGCCGGCGCCACCACCGCCTGGGTGCCCTCCCCGACCGCCGCGACGCTGCACGCGCTGCACTACCACCAGATCAACGTCATCGCGCGCCAAGAGGAGCTGACCAAGGGCGGACCGCGCGCAAAGCTCTCGGACATCCTCACCATCCCGGTATCGAAGTCGAACTGGGCGCCCGACGACGTCAAGCAGGAGATCGACAACAACTGCCAGGGCATTTTGGGCTACGTCGTGCGCTGGATCGATCAGGGCGTCGGCTGCTCCAAGGTGCCCGACATTCACGATGTCGGCCTGATGGAAGACCGGGCGACCTTGCGCATCTCCAGCCAGCATCTCGCCAACTGGCTGCACCAGGGCGTGATCACCGAGGCTCAGGTGATGGAATCGCTCAAGCGCATGGCGGTCGTGGTCGACAAGCAGAACGCCGGCGATGCCATCTACAAGCCGATGGCCCCCGCCTTCGACGGCGTCGCCTTCAAGGCCGCTTGCGACCTCATCTTCAAGGGCCGCGAGCAGCCGAACGGCTACACCGAGTACATCCTCACCGCGCGCCGCCGCGAGGCCAAGGCGGCGGGCTGAGCGAAGTCACGAAACGTCAAAGGCCCCGGCTCACGCCGGGGCTTTTTTCGTTCGGGAAACGTCGCGGCAGGCCAAGGAACGGCCGCGCCGGGGATCGCGTTGTCCGGCCATCAACCAACGGGAGATGGTCATGGACTGGAATCGGATCGAAGGAAACTGGAAGCAGTTCAAGGGATCGGCCAAGGAGAAATGGGGCAAGCTCACTGACGACGACCTCAGCTTGATCGAGGGTCGGCGCGAGCAGCTCGAGGGCCGGCTCCAGGAACGCTACGGCAAAGCCAAGGACCAGGTTCGCCAGGACGTCGACGACTGGCTGAAATCGCTGCACTGAAGCAAGTAGACGAAGCCCCGGCTCACGCCGGGGCTTTTTGTTACACCAGTAGCCCGGATGGAGCGACGCAATCCGGGAGCAGGAGCGCTTGGAGCAAGCCCCCGGATTTCGCTGCGCTCCATCCGGGCTACAAACTACGTCCCCGCTAAAATACCGCGAGATATTTCAGCAGCGAGACGATGCCGATGATGATGACGATCACGCGTGCGATCTGTTTGGCACGGCCGTCCATCGGCAGCATGTTGATGAGATAAAGTACGAGAATAACGACGAGAAAAGTGACGAGTACACCCACCAGCATCGCGAGACCCCCTTCAGGCAAATTGCGACCGTTGCTCTAACGCCTGTCTCCCGCACCGGTTCCATCGCAGCAACCCACTGCAACTTCTAGTAAATACGTACTTCTACGATCAGCCGATCTGCCTAAAATTTTACCCTTTCCCCTTCAGATGCGGAAACCGTTTGGGCTCTGGGCCGCAAACGCATGCGATTGCCGATCTGCCACGCCCCCGTTTGTCGATGTTGCCGGGCGTCCTTTTGGGGCTTTGTAAATGGGAATTGGGGGACTTCGATGCTGAATCGTCTGACCGTATCCGCGCTGCTGAAGGCGGTGATCGCGATCACATCGGTCTGTGTGGTGATCGCACTGTCGCTCACCGCCTACGAATCCTGGGATCGCCTCAAGACCGCCAGCCGCATCTCGCAGATTGCGGACACCTCCGCCGATCTGTTCAAGGCGATGCACAATCTGCGCACCGATCGCTCGACCACGACGCGGCTCCTGAACGCGACCGAGCCGCTGGACGGCGAGATGGAGAAGTATCTTCGCGCCCTGCGCGATGCGCAGATGCCCGCGATGGCACGCGCGCTCGAGTTGTTGCCGACCTTGGGCTTCCCCCAATCGGGCACGCTGGTGCCGGAGCTGTCGCGCCTCTACAAATTGCTGGTCGAGGAGCAGAAGCAGTTCTGGGAGGACGTGGCCAAGCCCAAGGACCAGCGCCGCGCCGGGCTGCCGAAGGAATACATGGAGACGACGCAGGGCCTGCTCGACGTGCTGGACAAGCTGTCGAACACGCTGGCGGCCACCGTCAACCACCAGGACGCCACGATCGACCAATTGCTGTCGATCAAGCAGAGCGCCTGGCTGCTCCGCAACACCGCGGGCGAAGCCTCGCTGATCGTCTCGACCGGACTTGCAGCCGGCAAGATCACGCCGGAAGGCCGCTATAACTACACCCAATACGTCGGCGGCACGGCGGCGATCTGGAAGGCGCTGGAATTGTCGACGTCGGGCATGCAGTTACCGCCCGCGCTGGCTTCCGCGATGGCGGGTGCCAAGACCGCTTACTTCGAACCTCAATATCTGACTCTCCGTGACCGGCTCGCGGACGCCCTGGTCAAAGGCGAGAAGGCCGAAATGACCGCCAACCAGTGGAGCCCGCTGACGGTTGGCCGTATGGCCAGCGCGGTCGCGGTGGCCGAAGCCGCGCTCGACGCCGCCAAGGTCCACACACAAGAGCAGCGCGGTGCAGCACAGCGCGCGCTCATCGTGCAACTCGTGCTGCTCACACTCGCCATCAGTCTCGCCGCGGGCGCGATCATGCTGGTCAGCCGCCGCGTCATCACCCCGCTCAACACCATCCGCGACGCCATGCTGAAGGTCGCCGGCGGCGACCTTGCCGTCGACAGCGGTTATCTCGATCGCCAGGACGAGATCGGCGCGCTTGCCGGTGCGCTGGAAAGCTTCAAGCAGCAGGCCACCGACAAGCTCAAGATCGAAGAGCAGGAGCGCGAGCGCAATGCGGGGGCTGCTGCACGCCAGCGCGCCGTCGAGACCTATGTCGGCGAGTTCGAGGGCGCAGTGCGCAAGACGCTGGGCGAATTGAGCGAGGCCTCCGGCGAGATGCGCAAGACCTCGGGTGACCTCTCCGCGGTGTCGCGCCAGACCAATGATCGCGTGCAGATCGCGGGTAAGGCCTCCAACGACGCCTCGATGAGCGTCGACAGCGTCGCCGCGGCCGCCGAAGAGCTCTCGGCCTCGATCAACGACATCAGCCAGCAGGCAGCCCATGCCGCAGGCATCGCCGGCCGCGCGGTCACGCAGGCACGCGAGACCGACGGTACCGTGCAGGGCCTCGCCAAATCTGCCGGACGCATCGGCGAGGTCGTCGGCCTGATCAACACCATCGCACAGCAGACCAATCTGCTCGCGCTCAATGCCACGATCGAGGCGGCGCGCGCCGGCGAGGCCGGCCGCGGCTTTGCCGTGGTCGCCTCCGAGGTGAAGTCGCTGGCAAGCCAGACCGCCAAGGCGACCGAGGAGATCTCCGAGCAGATCGCCGACATCCAGAAGGTCGCAGGCGACGCCATCAACGCGATCCAGACCATTGGCGGTATCATCGGCGAAGTGAACGAAGTGGCGACCGCGATTGCCGCCGCCGTGCAGGAGCAGGGCGCGGCGACCCAGGAGATCACTCGCAGCACCCAATATGCGGCCCAGGGCACCAAGAACGTCTCGGACAATATTACCGGCGTCAAAGCCGATGCGGACGCCGCCGCCGCAGCCGCCGACAACGTGAAGCAGGCATCCGAGATGCTGGAGACCCAGAGCCGCCAGCTCGGCCATGAGGTCAGTGACTTCCTCGGCAAGATCCGCGCGGCGTAGGGAAGTGGGTCAGGCTTCGGTGCGCGCCACAATCTCCCGTGTCATCCCCGCCTACGCGGTATCCATAATCACAGGGCGTGGTTTGGCGCGAGCTGGTGACTCCAAATCTTCGCCAAATATCTCCCTGTGGCTGGATCCCGGATCAGCACTCGCTCCGCTCGCTTGTCCGGGACGACAATGAGATTGAGGCACAAGCATTAGGCGAGCTGTCGTCTTGGCTTTGGCCGGGACGACGGTGCCCCTACTCCTTTGCCACCACCGGCACCTGACGGAACCTCGCGCGCACCGAGTCCGGCAGCGGCGAGAAGTTCATCGCGACGCCACGGCGGTCGTTGGCATTGCGGCTGGCGACCACGAGGCCGTCGGCGCCGGCGACGATGTCGCCCTTGCGTAAGGTGGGATCGTCCTCGACCTTGACCGATGCGAGCCCGGCCGGATCCTTGCCGTTGCAGGTGCAGCCCGCGACGATCTCGTTGCGATAGCGGAAGGCGTTCGGCAGGTCGGAATAGGATTTACCGCTGTCCGTGGTGGCGTCGTCGATATTGCTGCCATAGACCAGCGAGGTTTCGGAAGCCGGGCAGAAGCTCTTGCAGGATTGCGCCTTGCTCTCGGCATCGTTGCCTTGCGCCGGGAAGTAGCGACCATCGCAGCCACGCACGCAATAGGCCGTGCCGCCGCCATAGGACGCGCGCTGGCGCGGCACATCGTAACGCGGCATGTCGTCATGGGGAAACGGCGCCCGGATTTGCGGAGGTCGGCCCCCAAACGCGCCGAACAGCGCCGAGAAGAAGTCTTCCGCATGCGCCGACGGCGTCAGCGCAAGACCGGAGAAAGCAACGGCGAACATTGCCGCCACGCCAACGGCCAATTTGCGGATCGAGCGTTTACTCATGTGACCTCACTGAACTCCTAGTTCACCGACGACGCCGAGATATTCAGCGCCTGCCGCCCCGAGGGCATTGCCGTCACGGCCGGGCGCTTGCGCACGGGGTCGCCGCCTTTGGCCATCAACGGCGCGTTCTTCGGCAGCACCACGACCTTGGCACCGACATTGACGCGGCTGAACAGGTCGATGACGTCCTCATTGGTCATGCGGATGCAGCCCGAGGAGACGAACTTGCCGATTGTGGAGGGATCGTTGGTGCCGTGGATGCGGTATTCGCTGGAGCCGAGATACATCGCACGCGCGCCGAGCGGGTTGCCGGGGCCGCCGGCGACGAAGCGCGGCAGATAGGGCTGCCGCGCGATCATCTCGGCCGGCGGATGCCAGTCCGGCCACTCCGCCTTGCGGCTGACGCTCTGCACGCCGGACCAGGTGAAGCCTTCGCGGCCGACGCCGACGCCATAACGGATCGCACGGCCGTTGCCGAGCACGTAGTAGAGATAGGTGTTGTTGGTATCGATCAGGATGGTGCCGGCCGGCTCGCTGCGGTCGAAGCCGACGATCTGCTTGCGCAGGCGATCGGGCAGTTGGGCATCCTCGTCAGCCGCCTGCGGCGCCTCATTCACGTAGCCGGGCGAGTAAACCTGGTCCTGCGGGTACGCCTGCGGGTGCATCGGCGCATAGCCGAAAGTTTGTCCGCTCGCGGCGCCGAAGGGCACCGTGGCCAAAGCGGTTGCGAAGGCAAATGCGGTGACGGCGCGCGGCGAAAAGCTGCGACGGAGTGCCGAGAACTTTGTCATGTGCTGCCCCGTTGGATGTCTGCATCAGGGTGATGCGCTTTCCATGAACTCCGCAGGCACGATCCGAGTTCCGGCACGGCGCGCGGCAGCCTTGTCACAGTCAAGCGAGCACGGGTTCACGAAGCCGCGATGGAACCGCGGCGAGGCTCGCGCATTATCACCGTCAATGGGCGCGCGGATCGAAGCTTCCGTGCCGGAGAGAGATTGTGCGCGTCCTTCCCAGTGAACGTCTGATCCCCGACAACAGCGAAGGCGAGCCGCTTCCCGAGAGCCGTAGTGAGCTACCGCCGGTCATCCGCCGTACCGAGTTTGTTGCCTTCGCGCTCGCTGGCTTGCTCCTGATCGCGGTCGTCACCGTGCTCTATCTCGGAAGGGCGTTCTTCCTCCCGGTGGTGATGGCCTTCGTCACCGGCACCATGCTGTCGCCGGCTGCGAATTTCCTCGAACGTTGCAAGGTGCCGCGCGGGCTCGGCGCCGCCCTGATCGTGATCGCGGTGACCGCCGTTGTCGCCTTCGTTGTCACGCTGATCGCTTCCCCCGCCATGGAATGGAGCACGCGCCTGCCGGAGCTCGGCGCGCAGCTGAAAGACAAGCTGCACGTGCTCGATCGGCCGCTGGTGCTTTGGCGTGAGCTGCAAGGCATGGTCGGCGGCTCGGAGGAATTCCCGAGCTTCCAGATGCCGAAGGTCGAGTGGGTGCAGCCGACGCTGGAATTTCTGTCACCGACCTTTACTGAATTTCTGCTGTTCTTCGTCACCCTCATTCTGTTCATCGCAAGCTGGCGCGACCTGCGGCGGGCGCTGATCATGACTTTCAGCGATCGTGACGCGCGGCTGCGTACGCTGCGGATTCTCAACGAGATCGAGGTCCATCTCGGCAATTATCTGTTGATGGTCACCGTCATCAATGTCGGCGTCGGCGTCGCCACCGGCATCATCTGCGCGCTCACTGGCATGCCCAATCCGGCCGGGCTCGGCGCGCTGGCGGCAACGCTCAATTTCATCCCGATCATCGGACCGGTCGCGATGTTCGTCGTGCTGGTCGTGGTAGGGCTGGTCGCGTTCCCGACCATCAGCGGCGGCCTCATGGCCGCGCTCGCCTTCGGCGGCCTCACCTTCCTGGAAGGACACTTCATCACCCCGACCATCATCGGCCGGCGGCTGGCGCTGAACGCACTTGCGGTCCTGCTTGCGCTGGCATTCTGGACCTGGATGTGGGGCCCGATGGGCGCCTTCCTGTCGTCGCCGCTGCTAATCGTGGCCCTGATCCTCAAGGAGCATCTGTTGCCGGCGGATGCGCCGCAGCTGCCGCAGGACTGACCGGTTTCCGCGAACGGAACTTCCCCGATGACGAAACGTTCTCCGGCTATCTCAGCCGTCAACAGTTCGGAGCTCCTGATGTCCACGCCCAATGCCGAAGCCGGGATGAGAGACTGGACCGACAAAGCCACCAGAGAACGCCTCGAGAAGGATGTAGCAGCCGTGAAAAGCGATATCGCCGCCCTCACCGACCAGATCACCGACGCGCTCAATACCTTCGCCAATTCCACCAGCAAGCAGGCCCGCCGCGGCTATCGCCAGGCGCGCGAGAACATGGATTCCGCGATGGACGACATGTCGGAGCGCGGCAGTGCAATGATGGGCGCGGCCCAGGAGGCCTACGGATCGATCGAGGAGACGCTCGAAGACGCGATTACGCAGCGGCCGCTCGCGACCGTCGGGCTGGCGCTCGGCATCGGCTTCCTGATCGGTGCCGCCTGGCGCCGGTAGGCAGCGCGAACGGATATCCGAGACGGCGGCGCTACCGCACCGCCGACGCCGGCTTGCGGACGATTCGGCTTGTGGGGATTTGAGGAGCAAGGCCATGTTTCAGCGCATCATCGACGGGATCAGTGCATCCACCGGTACGACTATGCGGCTGACCTCCCTGGCCGCGGGCGCGGCGTTCGCGCTGTTCATCACCACGTGCTTCCTGTGCGCGGCGGCTTTCATCTCGGTGCTCAATAAGTATGGTCCGGTGCAAGCTTGCCTGGCGGGTGCCGGCGTCTTCTTTCTGCTGACCCTGGCCGCAGCGGTGAGCTACTGGGCCTACAAGCGGGAGTTGCGCAAGCAAGCCCAGATCGCGGCCGAGCGGGCCGCGAAGTCGGCGGCGCAAAGCATGCTCGCAGACCCCATGCTGCTCGCCACCGGGCTCCAGATCGTTCGTGCTATCGGCGTCAAGCGGCTGCTGCCGATCCTGGCGATCGGCGGCGTCGCCCTCGGCATCATGGCGAGCCGTGCCGGGGTCTCCGACGAGGTATCGGCCGAACCGGCCGAGTAACGGTCCGAGCGGGTTAGAAAATTTCGTTTATAAGTACTGCGAGCATCTCCCGAGTCTGACACAGGCGTCGCCGCGCAATTTTTCGCCAGGCGGCACGAATGCACCCACTCACGCAAACGCTACTCGGATGGGCAGGGGGTTGCCGGTAAAAGCATCACCCTGATTCCCAAAGCTATTTTACTCAATGAAACCTTCTGTCAAAGCGAACCTCTCGGCATTCCAGCACGACGCCCGGCTGTATTTGACGCTCGGCATCGCCAATTGGTCGGTTTTCGTCGATCACATCCCGAACAACGTCGTCAACCTGCTGACGCTGCGCAACTTCGGCTTCAGCGGCGCCGCCGACCTGTTCGTGTTCGTGGTGGGTTACGGCGTCGCGATCATCCACGGCCGGATCGCGCTGGAGCGCGGCTATGTCGTCGCCGCGACGCGCATCTTCCGTCGCGTCTGGCGGCTCTATGCCGCCTATGTCGTGCTGTTCGTGATCTATATCGACACCATCGCCTACGTCGCCTCGCAGTCGATGGCGCCGGAAATCATCCATGAATACAACATCTCGGGGATTCTAGAGCACCCGCTGCGCATCCTGGTCCGCGGCCTCGTGCTCCAGGAGGAGCCGCTGAACCTCGATCTCCTGCAGCTGATGATCCCGCTGATGGCCTTTTTTCCGTTCGCACTGTGGGGCCTATTGCGGTGGCCAAACCTGACGTTGGCGGCATCGATCGCGCTGTATCTTGCCGCACGCTGGTTCGACTGGAATTTTCGGGTCTATCCCGACCAGGAGTGGACCTTCAATCCGCTGTGCTGGCAGATGCTGATGGTGCTCGGGGGCTGGTTCGCCGTGACTGGCGCGCCCGGGCGCGCCCTACGCGACATGCCCTGGCTGCGGATTCTCGCCGGGGCCTATCTCGTATTCGCGATGGCCGTCACCTTGCTGCGCCATTCGCCGGCATTGTCCGCTTATTTGCCGGACCTTCTCCTCGACAGCATCGCACCGACGGACAAGGAAAACCTTGCACCCTATCGCGTGGTTCACTTCCTCGCGCTCGCCTTCCTCGCGACCCACCTCATTCCGGCCGATCACCCCGGACTGCGGCTGAAGCCGCTCCAGGCCGTCATCAGATGCGGCGAGGAATGGCTCGCCGTGTTCTGCGTCGGGGTGTTCCTGTCCTTCGCCGGCCATCTCATCCTGATCACCAGCGCCAATCTGGTGGTGATGCAGATCGTGGTGAGCCTCGCCGGATTCGCAGCGATGAGCGCCGTGGCCTACTACGTCGCCTGGTCGAAATGGCAGGATCTGCCCGCCGCCTTGCGGCAGCAGGCCTAAAGCGCGATGCGATCAGCATGCATCGCCATCCCGCTTTGGGCTGTTGTTTGAGCATGATCGTTCGGAAAACCGCTGCGCACTTTTCCGGATCATGCTTTGGCCGTCGCGATTCCGCTAGGTTGGCCGCCGCGGCTGCGCTATCCCGGAGCAGGAGCGGATTGCGCGGGGAGACCGGGCGTGGTGAGGGCGAATGGCGGGAGTGACAGGGCCGACAGCGCTCCTCGGCGCGGCCGGCCGCGATCGATCGAAACCAGCAACGCCATTCTCGAAAGCGCCTATGCGCTGATGGCTTCCACCGGCCTTGCCGCTACCACCATCGATGCGGTCGCCCGCCACTCCAGCGTCTCCAAGATGACGATCTACAAGTGGTGGCCGTCGCGCGAGGCGCTCTTGATCGACGCCTTTCTCCAACATGCCGCGCAGATGCTGCCGCTGCCCCCGGTGAGTTCCGGCAGCCCCGCGGCGCGCGCGCGCCGCCATGCCGCAGCCTATGCCGAGGCGCTCCAGGGCGAGTTCGGCAAGGTTCAACTCGCCGTCATCTCCGAATGCATTTCCAAGACCGGCTCCGCCGAGCTGTTCTACGTCCGCTATCTGCAGTTCCGTCGCGACGCGCTGGTGGAGATGATTGCGGCAGGCCAGAACGACGGCAGCATCCTGGCCGAAGGGCCGGCTGAGGATCTCTACGACGCCATCTACGGCGGCCTGTTCTATCGCTACGTCTTCGGCATTGCGCCGATCACGCCTAGCTACGCCCGCCATCTGGTCGACGTGGTGTTGCGGCCGAAGACTTAGTCGCACGACGTTTATCGCGCAGGCCTCACCGGGGCCGAGATCTTGTCCGTGCGATCGCGTTCGGTCATGTCGACCACCGTCTCCATCGGCGCGGTCAGCTCATAGACGTAGGAGGCGTCGGTGAAATAGCGCTTGGCGGTGCCGCCGAGCGCCTCGGGCGCGACACGGTCGAGCAGGATCAGGCCGAAATCGGAATCGGGGCGGCGCGTCGCCTCGCTGGTGTTGAGCTCCTCCCAGCGAAAATGGAAGACCTCGTCGGTCCCCTCGCCTGTCACCGTCCAGCCGGCGGTGATGTGCGGATGCTTTCCGACCAGCGACAGGCCCTCGTCGGAATGCGAGGCCAGCTCGAAGAACAGCAGTGAGAGGCTCTGCGCCGCGCGCGCGCTGACGGCGATGTCGGGACCGGTCACGGCGATGCGATCGGCATGCGGAATGGCGCGTGCCTCGAACAGACCCTTCAGCTTGACCCCCTGCCATTGGCTCTCGCTGAGCAGAGAGACCACGTTCGACATGGCGTGGATGCGCCCGATCAGGAGCTCGCGGGCGACGTCGATGTCCGAGCCGTGACGCAAGGTGCGCGTCACGATCGACTGGATTACCGCAAGGATGTTCTTGACCCGGTGGTTGAGCTCGTCGATCACGGCGGTCAGCCGGCGCTCGAAGCCGATTCTGACCTGGATTTCCCGGCTGAGCCGCAGATTGTTGTAGGCGACATAGCCGAACAGGCCGCACACCATCGCAGTGATCGCAAAGCCGATCGCCGCCACGATGATCGCGGTCTGCTCGGCACGGCGCAACGAGTTGGTCTTCGCGTAGTAGCCGAGCTGCCAGTCACGGCCACCGAAGCTCACCGTGCGCGTTGCCGACGGCGCAGGTCCGTCCACCGCCGCCCTGCGCGTCGAAACCACGCCCTGGTCGTTGGCGATCAGCTCGCCGCCTTCCTTGCGCGGATCCCTGAGCGCGACCGAGAACAACGACATGTCGTCATTGGTCAACATCAGCGAGGCGAGCTCGTAGGAGAACGTGACGAACCCGGCCGGCTCGGTTGCTCCCTCGGGAACGACGGGTGCGGCCACGACGACACCGACCGGCCCGTTTGCGCGCAACAGCGGAACCGGGTCCGAAGCCACCGACCTCTTCTCGATCCGGGCGCGCGTCAGCATGGCGCTGCGAACCGGGTCCTGATCGAAACTACGGCCCGGCAGTGCCTTGGTCTCGTCGCTGCGCGGCTCGAGATCCAACAGCACGTCGATCGGCTGGGTGATCTCGGCCGGATTGATCGGCTTGTCGTCATAGGTACGGATCTTCGGATTCGGGAAGCCGGCGGCGCCAATGGCAGCCTGCGCCGCCGTAAGCTCGCTCGGCTTCAGTCGGGCGATCCAGCTGGCCACCACGAAATCCGTCTTGAAGGCGTAGATGGCCGAGCGCAGCGGCTCCAGCATGTTCGGCTTGATCACGGATGGCGTGCGGAACAGGCCTGAAGCGACGCGTGCCAGCAGCTCGCGCTCGGTGAGCCGATCCTGGACCAGGCTGGCGTGAACGTCGATCGCACGCGCGAGCGCGATCCGGTCCAGCGCCAGCTCCTGGTCGTGGACGCGATAGGCCGCAAGCCCGGAGAGCAAGGCTCCGAGCAGAGCGATGAAACCGATGATGAAACCCAGCCGGACCACGCGACTACTCAGGCGAACGCAGGAGGTCGGCAATAAACAAGGAGCATATGAACGCCGTTCGAACGGCCACGTGCCGAAACAGGGTGAACCCCAGTGGCAGAGATAATGGAGGAGGAGACATCGGTACGCAACGTAGGTCGCCTGAAAAGCTTAATCCGTCCGGCCGATGGTCTGGCCGGGATGGATTGCCCGGGCGCCGGAGGTAATCAATCGCCGTGTCCGAAATTTGTTCCCTAGTTGTGGTTCGACCCCAAGGTTAACGGCGAAAAGCGCATGCGCCAAGTCGTCGCGCCGTCAGCCTGCCCGTTTCAAGCCGCCTTTGGCCTCGATGAAGCCGACGATGCGGTCAAGCCCCTCGCTCTTCTTCAGGTTGGTCATGACGAAGGGACGCTCGCCGCGCATGCGCCTGGCATCCGTGTCCATCTTCTCCAGGGAGGCACCGACATGGGGAGCGAGGTCGATCTTGTTGATGACCAGAAGGTCGGACCGGGTGATGCCGGGGCCGCCCTTGGACGGGATCTTGTCGCCGGCCGCCACGTCGATGACGTAAATGGTCAGGTCGGCCAGCTCCGGGGAAAAAGTGGCAGCGAGATTGTCGCCGCCGGACTCGATCAGCACGAGATCGAGCCCGGGAAACTTGGCGCGCATGTCCGCGACCGCGGCGAGATTCATCGAGGCATCCTCGCGGATCGCGGTGTGCGGGCAGCCGCCGGTCTCGACGCCGGCAATGCGGTCCGGCGTCAGCGAGCCCGAACGCACGAGGAACTCCGCATCCCATTTGGTGTAGATGTCGTTGGTGATCGCGGCGATGTCATAGCGGTCGCGCATGGTCTTGCAGAGCAGGTCCATCAGCGCGGTCTTTCCCGATCCGACCGGACCGCCGACGCCGACACGCAAAGGGCCGTGAGATTTCGACATGGAATTCGCTCGCTCTCGATGGGTTGAAGGCCGCCTCGCTCTCACGATCGGAACAGCCGCGTATATTGCGTCTCGTGCCGCAGGCTGGCGAGATCGGCGCGGAAGGTCGCGCTGCCAAGATCGTCCAATGTCGCATTCAGCGCACGATTGGCGGTCGCGGCTACAATGGCTTCCAGCCTCACCAGCACGCGCTGGCTGTCGGTCTGGCCGAGCGGGATGAGCCGGCTCGCTGCGGAAATCCAGTTCGAGACCAGCGCATGCAGGAAGGCGTGGAGCGTCGGCGCCAGTGGCACACCGTGCTTAGCTGCGACCACGCCGACTGCGACCGGATAGACCGGTGGCGTGCGGCATGCCGCAACCATGGCATCCAGCCCGTCCGCACCCCAGGCGGCGCGGGCGATGTCGATGAAGGCGCGGCCCTGCGAGCTCGTCTCCAGCCGCCGCTCGCGCGACGGAACGAAGGCGGCAGCGAGCTCGGCGATATCGTTCAAAGTGGTCTCCTCGTCCGCCTCCGTGGCGCGATAGGCATGAACCAGGAACGTCGCATCGCAGAAGCCCGAGCCGTCGCAAAGCATCGCGTCGAGCCAGTCGGTCAACGTCGCGGTATCCGTGATGTCGCCGGCCTCGACCGCCCATTCGATGCCGCTGGAGTAAGAAAATCCGCCCACCGGGAATGCCGGCGACAACCAGGTCATCAACCGGTACAGCGCCGCCGCCTCGCGCTCGGCGAGGTCACCGGCACTGACCGGCTCATTTGTGGTCATTAGCATGCGTGTGGCCGTGGTGATGGTCGGGATGGTCGCAATGCTCGTCGTGGTGATGGTGCTGATCGTGTCCATGGTCATGCGCGGCATGGCCGTGATGGTGGTGATCGTGGCCCTGATGATCATGGTGATCGTGATGGCCGTGATCGTGATGCGCATGGTCGTCGTGCCCATGCGCGTGGCCGGCATCGGCATAGGCGCCGCCTTCGGGATCGAACGGCGCCTCGATCTCGATCACGCGCGCGCCGAGCCCCTTCACCATGGCTTCGATGACGTGGTCACGGCGGATGCGCAAGGCTTTGGCCATGATCTGCGTCGGCAGATGACGGTTGCCGAGATGCCAGCCGACGCGGATGAGATGGTGCGGATCGCGGCCGCGGATCTCCAGCAGCGGCTCGGGCGCCGCGACCACCTCGACCAGCCTTCCGTCCTCCAGCACCAGCGCATCGCCGCCGCGCAGCGCGACGGCGTGCTCCAGGTCGAGCAGGAATTCGAAGCCCCGCGTCCCCGTCATCGCCATGCGGCGGCGGTGCCGATCGTCGAAATCGAGCACGACCGTGTCCACCGGCGCTTCCGTGAAGTGGTGCTGTCCCTTAACCTGCGTCGCCCGGATCATGCGCTTTTACCCTGTTACCGTGTCTCGACCTTCTCGGGCGTGATCACTTCGATCTTCGGCGGTGCCGTGAAGCACTTCACTGCCACGCGGCCAAACGTCTTCATGTGCTCCATGGTCCGATGCGGCACCAGCGCCTCGGCATTCTCCCACTGCTCGACGAACACCATCTTGGCAGGGTCAGTGACGCTCTCATGCAGATCATAGGCGATATTGCCGGGCTCCTTCCGGGTCTCCTTGATGCAGGCGGTGGCCGCAGCAATGAATTCGGCGCGCGTTTCGGGCTTGATGGTCAAGGTGGCAACGACGTAAATCACGAGAAATCCTCCCGGCTTTGCTTCTGGTTTCAGATACCGGGCGGGACATTAGACCAGCCGGGATCGAACGCAAAACCGGAAAAGCCTCCCGGACATGCGCTCAGGACACGTTCGCGGGACATGCGTTGAGGCGCTATTTCAGTACATGAAATATCGCTGCGCCATAGGCAGCACCTCGGCAGGGGCGCAGGTGAGCAGCTCGCCGTCGGCGCGCACTTCATAGGTCTCCGGGTCGACCTCGATGTTGGGCGTGGCGTCGTTGTGGATCATGCTCTTCTTGGAGATCTTGCCGCGGGTGTTCTGGACGGCGTAGAGCTTCTTCTCGATGCCTAGTTTTCGCGCGAGACCGCCGGTGATCGCGGCCTTGGAGGTGAATACCACGGAAGAGGCCGTGCGCGCCTTGCCGAAGGCGCCGAACATCGGCTGATAGTGCACCGGCTGCGGCGTCGGGATCGAAGCGTTGGGATCGCCCATGGGCGCTGCAACGATGCTGCCGCCCTTGACGATGCAGTCCGGCTTGACGCCGAAGAAGGCCGGCGACCACAGCACGAGATCGGCGAGCTTGCCCTTCTCGACCGAGCCGATCAGCTTCGACACGCCGTGCGCGATCGCCGGATTGATGGTGTATTTGGCGATGTAGCGTTTGACGCGAAAATTGTCGTTGTCCTTGCCTTTGTCCTGCGGCAACGCCCCGCGCTGCTTCTTCATCTTGTCGGCGGTCTGCCAGGTCCGGATGATGACCTCGCCGAGCCGGCCCATGGCCTGCGAGTCCGAGGACATCATCGAGAGCGCGCCGAGATCGTGCAGGATGTCTTCGGCTGCGATGGTCTCCTTGCGGATGCGGCTCTCGGCGAAGGCCAGATCTTCCGCGATCGAGGGATCGAGATGGTGACACACCATCAGCATGTCCAGGTGCTCGTCGATCGTGTTGCGGGTGAAGGGCCGCGTCGGGTTGGTGGAGGACGGCAGCACGTTCTTCAGCCCGGCGACCTTGATGATGTCGGGGGCGTGACCGCCGCCGGCGCCTTCGGTGTGGAAGGCGTGGATGGTGCGGCCCTTGAACGCCTTGATGGTGTCCTCGACGAAGCCGGACTCGTTCAGCGTGTCGGTGTGGATCATCACCTGGATGTCGTGAGCGTCGGCCACCGAGAGGCAATTGTCGATCGCGGCCGGCGTGGTGCCCCAGTCCTCGTGCAGCTTCAGCGCGCAGGCGCCGGCCTTGATCATCTCGACCAGCGCGGCAGGCCGCGAGGCGTTGCCCTTGCCGGAGATGCCGAGATTGACCGGGAAGGCATCGAACGACTGGATCATCCGCCCCATGTGCCAGGGCCCCGGCGTGCAGGTGGTGGCGAAGGTGCCGTGCGACGGGCCGGTGCCGCCGCCCAGCATTGACGTGACGCCTGACATCAGCGCGTGCTCGATCTGCTGCGGGCAGATGAAATGGATGTGGCTGTCAAAGCCGCCGGCGGTGAGGATCTTGCCCTCGCCCGCGATCACGTCAGTGCCGGGACCGATGATGATGGTCACGCCGGGCTGAATATCGGGATTGCCGGCCTTGCCGATGCCGGCGATCATACCGTCCTTGATGGCGACGTCGGCCTTCACGATGCCCCAGTGATCGACGATCAACGCGTTGGTGATGACGGTGTCGGCCGCACCCTGCTTGTTGGTGACCTGCGACTGCCCCATGCCGTCGCGGATCACCTTGCCCCCGCCGAACTTCACCTCCTCGCCATAGGTGGTGAAATCCTTTTCCACCTCGATGATGAGATCGGTATCGGCCAGCCGTACCCTGTCGCCGGTGGTCGGCCCGAACATGTCGGCGTAGACAGAACGCTTCATCTTGACGGACATCACAAGCCCCGTTTGCGTTGGAATGTTTGGTGGGTCACAGCAAGGCCCTCGCTGCTTTCACGGCATCATCGAATTTCTCGTCGAGCCAGGCATTACCGCCGCGGCAACCCGCAACGACCTGCGTGGCCCAGCCGACGTAATCGGCGAGATCCTCGCGCTCGTGGGCGCTCGGATCGGTTTGAATGCGCGCCCCTGCATTGCTGATCTTGTCGGCGAGCTTGATCAGTTTTGCACCGGCGGATTTCTTCGGTGCGTCGAGTACCTGAAGCCGCCGCCGCTCGGCCTTCGGCAGGCTCATGTCATCGGTGCATTCCACGACGAGAGAAGCAACACGCTCGGAAAACAGCTGCGCGAGTTCCTCGCGGGTGGTGTCGGTGTCCTCAATCACATCATGCAGCCAGCCGGCCGCGACCAGTTCGGCATCGGCGCCGTCGGTCGCGGTCGCCAGCAGGTTCGCGACCTCGGCGAGATGATTGATATAGGGCTCGTTGCCGCGCCCCTTGCGCGCCATACCGTTGTGACGGTGCGCAGCGAGTTCGGCGGCTTCTGAGACGAGACGGATTGGGGACAGCATGGCAAGAACCTCCATTTCCGCCTCAACCGTGCCGCACAACGCTCGTTCCTGCTGAGCTCACAGCTTCCCCATCACGTCGCCGCGGAAGCCGTAGATGGTCTTCTTTCCCGCCATGGCGACGAGTTGCACGTCGCGGGTCTGGCCGGGCTCGAAGCGGACAGCGGTGCCGGCGGCGATGTCGAGGCGCATGCCACGGGCCTTCTTGCGGTCGAACTTCAGCGCCGGGTTGGTCTCGAAGAAATGGTAGTGCGAGCCGACCTGGATCGGGCGGTCGCCGGTGTTGGCCACCGTCAGCGTCACGGTCTTGCGGCCGGCATTGAGCTCGATCTCGCCGTCCTGGATGAAGAGTTCGCCGGGGATCATGTCTGTCTTCCTCCGTCATTCCGGGGCTCGCGGCGCGAGAACCCGGAATCTCGATCAACAATCTCTGGATTCCGGATTCGCCCTGCGGGCGCCCCGGAATGACGAATTTGAATCACCTGATCGGCTCGTGCACGGTGACGAGCTTGGTGCCATCAGGAAACGTCGCCTCGACCTGGATGTCGTGGATCATCTCGGGAATGCCCGGCATCACCTGGTCGCGGGTCAGCACCTGCGCGCCGGATTGCATCAGCTCGGCGACGGTACGGCCGTCGCGCGCGCCTTCCAGGATGAAATCGGAGATGATCGCGATCGCCTCGGGATGGTTGAGCTTGACGCCGCGGTCCAGCCGGCGGCGGGCCACGATCGCCGCCATCGAGATCAGAAGCTTGTCCTTTTCGCGGGGAGACAGATTCATGCGACATCTCTTCCGTTCAACACGTCAATTCAGCCGGTCAATTCAGCCAGAGCCGCGGCAGCGCGGCACCGGTTCGCGCCAGCACCGCCATCATGTCGGCACGCAAGCGCGCCGCATCTTGGGCACAGAACCGCGCCATTGCAAAGCCATTCCACGCGGAGATTCCGACCTCGCCGGAGAAAGACTCCGAGGCCTCGCGAATGCGCTCGACCAGTGTCTCGTCACCGGGCACGATCAGCGCTGTACCAATCGCCGCGCCGCCTTTGGCGACCCCCGATCGCGCAAGTTTTGCGCCGATGTTGCCGTCGAGCCGGACCGTCTCGGCGAACACCAGCCTGCCACCGCGACGCAGCCGCCAGCGGTCGACGAACTCACCCTGCTCCATCCGCTCGCCCATGGCGGTGCGGCCGAACACCACGATCTCGCAGAGCAGGAGCGAGGCCGCCTCGTCGAGCTCGATGTCGAAGCGGCGCTGGACCCGGGCCCGGTCAAACAGGATGGTTTCCTGCGGCAGCCAGGACAAATGTGCGCCTGCACCGACCTTCAGAGCGATGCTGAGCTGCGCCGCCGCGCCCGGCGCGCGATAGACCTTTTCGGCGGCCGCCGTCGTCAAGGTCAGCCGCGAGCGATCCGCCGCCGATATCTCGACATCGAAGCTGTCCCCGCCGGCGACCCCGCCGGCCGTGTTGACGAACACTCCGGAGAGCCCTTCGCCTTCCGGCGAGGGAAAGCGCACGCGCAGCGAGCCGGATTCATGCAAGACGCCGCGCCGCGTCACGCCGTCGCGCGCATGGACATCGAAGCGCACCGCGCCGCGGGCACGGTTCGCCTCGAAAACCGTTGACGTAACTGAAACGTCGCTGCGCATCCGCCTCCCCAGCCGGTCGCGGCAGAATGGCTTACAGCGCCATCTGGCGGCTGATCTCGCTCGCGTCGAGATTGCTGCGATCGCAGGTGAATTTCACCGCGCCGCGATCCATCACCGCGAAACTGTCGCCGAGTTCGCAGGCAAAGTCGAGATATTGTTCGACCAGCACGATGGCGATATTGCCGAGGTTGCGCAAATACGAGATGGCCCGTCCGATGTCCTTGATGATCGAAGGCTGGATGCCTTCGGTCGGCTCATCGAGCAGGAGCAGCTTCGGCCGCATCACCAGCGCGCGGCCGATCGCGAGCTGTTGCTGCTGGCCGCCAGAGAGGTCGCCGCCGCGCCGGCCGAGCATGGATTGCAGCACGGGGAAGAGCGAGAACACGTCGTCCGGAATGTGCTTGTCTTCGCGCTTGAGCGGACCGAAGCCGGTCTTGAGGTTTTCCTCGACCGTCAGCAGCGGAAAGATCTCGCGGCCCTGAGGCACGAAGCCGATGCCCTTGCGTGCGCGCTCATAGGGCTTCAGGCCAGTGATATCGCTTCCGTCGAGCACAATCGCGCCCGAGGAGATCGGATACTGCCCGACCATGGCGCGCAGGAGCGAGGTCTTGCCGACGCCGTTGCGCCCGAGCACGCACGTCACCTTGCCCGGCTCCGCCGAGATCGAGACGCCGCGTAGCGCCTGCGCCGCGCCGTAGAACAGGTTGATGTCCTTGACCTCAAGCATCGCTCAGCGCCCCAGATAGACTTCGATGACCCGCTCGTTGGACGAGACCTGGTCGATGGTTCCTTCCGCGAGCACCGTGCCTTCGTGCAGGCAGGTGACCTTGACGCCGAGCTCGCGCACGAACGTCATGTCGTGCTCGACGACCATCACGGTGTGGGTCTTGTTGATTTCCTTGAGCAGCTCGGCGGTGAGGTGCGTCTCGACGTCGGTCATCCCTGCGACGGGCTCGTCGACCAGCAGGAGCTTCGGATCCTGAGCGAGCAGCATGCCGATCTCCAGCCATTGCTTCTGGCCGTGGCTGAGGCTGCCGGCGAGACGGTTGCGTGCCTCTGTGAGACGGATCGTCTCCAGCACCTTGTCGATGCGCTCGGACTCGGCCTTGCTGCCGCGCCAGAACAGCGTGCCGCGGACCGAGTGGTCGACATTGAGCGCGAGCAGGAGGTTGTCCTGCACGGTCTGGCTCTCGAACACGGTCGGCTTCTGGAACTTGCGTCCGATGCCGAGCTCGGCGATGCGGGTCTCATCGAGCCGCGTCAGATCAGTGACGCCGTCGAACAGCACGGTGCCCTCATCCGGCTTGGTCTTGCCGGTGATGATGTCCATCATCGTGGTCTTGCCGGCGCCGTTGGGGCCGATGATGGCACGCATCTCGCCGGGCTCGAGCGTCAGCGACAAATTGTTGATGGCGTGGAAGCCGTCGAACGAGACGTGCACGCCGTCGAGATACAGCATCGCCGAAGTCGTGCGGGTGTCCATGACGTTCATCGCGCTACTCCGCCATCTTGGGTTCGGTAACGCCGTCTTCGGCCGCAGCGCTCGCCAGGCTCGCGGCGTTGCGCTTTTCCTTCGAGGAGTCCCACCAGGCGTTGAAGGTGCCGATGATGCCCTTCGGCAGCAGCAGCGTCACCAGGATGAACAGCGCGCCCAGCATGAACAGCCAGTACGGCGCCAGCATGCCGGAGGTGAAGAAGGTCTTGGCGTAGTTGACGACGACGGCGCCGAGCGCAGCGCCGACCAGCGTGCCACGGCCACCGACCGCGACCCAGATCACCGCCTCGATCGAATTGCCGGGCGCAAATTCGGATGGATTGATGATGCCGACCTGCGGCACGTAGAGTGCGCCCGCGACCCCGGCCATGCAGGCCGACACCGTGAACACGAACAGCTTGTAGGATTCGACGCGGTAGCCGAGGAAGCGCGTGCGCGATTCTGCGTCCCGCACCGCGATCAGGACCTTGCCGAGCTTGGACGAGACGATGGCGCGGCAGATCAGAAAGCCGATGATCAGCGCCAGGCAGCTCAGCGCGAACAGCGCCGCGCGGGTACCTTCAGCCTGGACGTTGAAGCCGAGGATGTCCTTGAAGTCGGTCAGGCCGTTGTTGCCGCCGAAGCCGAAATCGTTGCGGAAGAAGGCGAGCAGCAGCGCATAGGTCATCGCCTGCGTGATAATCGAGAGATACACGCCGGTGACACGGGAGCGGAAGGCAAGCCAGCCGAAGCAGAAGGCGAGCAGGCCGGGCACCACCAGTACCATCAGCGCGGCGAACCAGAACATGTCGAAGCCGTACCAATACCAGGGCAGCTTCGAATAGTTCAGGAACACCATGAAGTCGGGCAGGACCGGATTGCCATAGACACCGCGGGTGCCGATCTGCCGCATCAGATACATGCCCATGGCGTAGCCGCCGAGCGCGAAGAAGGCGCCGTGGCCGAGCGAGAGGATGCCGCAATAACCCCAGATCAGATCGATCGCGAGCGCGAGGATGGCGTAGCAGACGTATTTGCCCCACAGCGCGACGAGATAGGTCGGCACTTGCAGGAACGACCCTGCGGGCAGCAGCAGGTTGGAGAGCGGGATGAGAATGCCGCAGGCCGCGACGACGGCAAGGAAGATCGTCGCGCTGCGGTCCAGCGATCGCGTCAGCATGTGAGGGGTCATGCTTCCACCGCACGGCCCTTGAGCGCGAACAGGCCGCGCGGCCGCTTTTGAATGAACAGGATGATCAGAACCAGGATGGCGATCTTGCCAAGCACTGCGCCGGCGACCGGCTCCAGGAATTTGTTGGCGATGCCGAGCGTGAAGGCGCCGACCAGCGTGCCCCAGAGATTGCCGACCCCGCCGAACACCACGACCATGAAGCTGTCGATGATGTAGCTCTGGCCGAGATTGGGGCTGACATTGTCGATCTGCGACAGCGCCACCCCGGCGATTCCGGCAATGCCCGAACCGAGGCCGAAGGTCAGTGCGTCGACGCGCGAGGTGGCGATGCCCATCGAGGCGGCCATGCGGCGGTTCTGCGTCACCGCGCGCATCTCGAGGCCCAGCGCGGTGTAGCGCAGCATCGCCAGCAGGATCGCGAACACGGCGAGCGTGAACACGAGGATCCAGAGCCGGTTATAGGTGATGGTGATCTGGCCGATTTCGAACGCGCCGCTCATCCAGGAGGGATTGCCGACCTCGCGGTTGGTCGGGCCGAACATGGTGCGCACCGCCTGCTGCAGCACCAGCGACAGACCCCAGGTCGCCAGCAGCGTCTCCAGCGGACGGCCGTAGAGGAAGCGGATGATGCTGCGCTCGATCAATACGCCGATCGCGCCGGCGACGACGAAGGCAAGCGGCACGGCGATCAGCAGCGAATAGTCGAACAAGCCGGGATAGCGGGTGCGGATCACCTCCTGCACCACGAAGGTGGTGTAGGCGCCGATCATCACCATCTCGCCATGCGCCATGTTGATCACGCCCATCACGCCGAAAGTGATGGCGAGCCCGATCGCTGCGAGCAGCAACACCGAGCCGAGCGAGAGGCCGTACCAGGCATTCTGAACCGTGGACCAGATGGCGAGCGAAGACTGGATCGAGCCGATCGCGCTCGCGGCGGCCTTGGTCACCGAGGCCGGCTGGTCGCCCATGCCGGTGAGCAGAGCCATCGCCTCCTGGTCGCCGCGGGCCTTGAGCGTGGCGACTGCCTCGAGCTTCTCGACCTCGGAGGCATCCGCCTTGAACAGCAGGATGGCCGCGCGGGCCTCGCCCAGCGCCGTCTTGACGGATCTGTTGGTTTCCTTGGCCAGCGCGGCGTCGACGGCCTCGAGCGCGGTCTCCTCATGCGACTTGAAGACGGATTGCGCCGCCTGGAGCCGCGTCCCGACCTCCGGCGACTGGAGCGTCAGGCCGCCGAGCG